>NZ_JAKWFH010000042.1:0-73171 GCF_029522185.1 Burkholderia sp. IO2
CGGCGCTCGTCGAGCGCATCGTCGCGACGGCGCCCGCGCCGCAGCGCGCCCGCCGGCGCGGCGCCGTATGGTGGTCGGGCGCGGCGTTCGCGGGCGTCGGCCTGGCCGGCGCGCTCGCGGGGGCGGTGGCCGTGTCGATGCTGATGCTCGGCAGCGCGTCGCCGGCGCAGCACGAGCCGGGCTATCTGACGACGACGTTTGGCGGTCCGAGCGTGGACGGGAGTGACGAATGACCGAACGCGGCTGGAAATTCACCCTCGTCGGCTCGGTCGTGCTGAACGTGTTCATGCTCGGCGCGATCGGCGGCGGCGCGTATCAATGGTTCTCGACTCACCGCGACGGGCACGCGGCGGGCGCGCCCGCATCGCGCACCGCGTTGCGTTTCGCGGCGGACGGCTTGCCCGATGCGCGGCAGCGCGAATTCGCCGCGGCGCTGAAGGCGGCTCGCAAGAGCGGTCGCGACTTCGCGCGCGAAGGGCGCGACGGCCGGATCACCGTGCTGGACCTGCTCGCCGCGCCGCAACTCGATCGCGCGGCGATCGATGCGGCGCTCGACCGCACGCGCGCGGCCGACACTGCGATGCGTGCGCAGGTCGAGCGCAGCGTCGTCGATTTCGCGGCGACGCTGACGCCCGACGAGCGCGCGAAGTTCGTCGACGGGTTGCAGCACAGCGGCAACTGGCGTTTGCCGCCGAGGCTGCAGAAGAAACCGGACGCGTCGACGAGCGAGTAAGCCGCGCGTGGGCGGCGCGCGATCTGCGCGCCGCTCGTGCGCCGCTCGTGCGTCATGCGTGCGCCGGTTCCGGCGAATCGCGCGGTCGTTGTCCGCTGACGATCCACGCCGCCGTGTTGCGCGATTTCCGCCCGGCGCTTCCACAGCAAAAAATATTTTCCCGCCCCGCGACGGATTTCCCGGCGTGCTTGCGTTGAACGTGAATACGCACCGCAAGAGAGCCCGTCATGGACCACCCGAACGACGCCACGCCGGCCGCGATCGCGCTGAACCGCTTCGGTCTCGGCGCGCGCGCCGACGAAGCCCCTCCCGCCGACCCGAAGGCCGCATTGCTCGCCCAGTTCGACCGCTACGATGCGCGACCCGCCGCATGGGCCGGCGAGCCGGACGCGGTCACGCTCGCCACGCGCTTCGCGAACACCCGCAACGCGATGACGGGCGACGACGCGGCCGCGAAGCGCGCCACCGCGCAGTCGATCCGCCGCGACGGCTACGACGCGTATCGCGGCGCCGTCGCCGCGCGCATGAACAGCGCGCTGAACACGTCCACGCCGTTCGTCGAGCGTCTCGTGCATTTCTGGGCGAATCATTTCGCGGTGTCGGTCGACAAGGGGCAGGTGGCCGCGTACGCGGGCGCATTCGAACGCGACGCGATCCGTCCGCACGTGCTCGGCCGTTTCGAGGACATGCTCGTCGCCGTCGAGCAGCATCCCGCGATGCAGGTGTTCCTCGACCAGGCGCGCTCGGTCGGTCCCGACAGCCCGGCCGCACTGCGTGCGCAGGCACGCGATCCGTCCGCGAAGCGCGGGCTCAACGAGAACCTCGCACGCGAAATCATGGAGCTGCACACGCTCGGCGTGCGCACCGGCTACACGCAGGCCGACGTGACGGAATTCGCCCGCGCGCTGACCGGCTGGAGCATCGCCGGCGGGCGCGGGGTGCAACCGGGCGATGCGGCGCCGGGCGCATTCGTGTTCCGGCCGAATCTGCACGAACCCGGCACGCGCACGGTGATGGGGCGCACCTACGATCAACCGGGTGAAGCGCAGGCGCGCGCGATCCTGCGCGACCTCGCGCGATCGTCGGCGACCGGCCGACACGTCGCGTTCCAGCTCGCCCGTCATGTCGTCGCCGACAATCCGCCGCCCGCGCTGACCGAGCGGCTCGCGCGCGCCTTCGATGCGAGCGGCGGCGACCTGCCGACCGTCTATCGCGCGCTCGTCGACGCGCCCGACGCGTGGTCGCCGGTCAACCGCAAGTTCAAGACGCCGTGGGAGTGGGCCGTGTCGTCGCTGCGCGGGCTCGGCTGGCGCGACACCGGCGATCTCAAGGCCGCGCCGCTGCTCGCCCAGCTCGGCCAGCCGGTGTGGCGGCCGGGTTCACCGGCCGGCTACGACGACGTCGCCGCGAGCTGGGCCGCGCCCGATGCGCTGGTGCGCCGCGTCGAGATCGCGCAGCGTCTGGCCGCACGCACGGGCGACCGGCTCGATCCGCGCACGCTCGGCAACACGCTGCTCGCCGGTTCGCTGAGCGCGCCGACCGCGACCGCGCTCGCGCGCGCCGAAAGCGCGACGACGTCGCTCGCACTGCTGCTCGTTTCGCCCGATTTCCAACGGAGATGACCATGGCACTATCCCGCCGACGATTCCTCAGTGTGGCCGCGGCCGGCGCGGGCGCGATGCTCGTCGCGCCGCGGCTCGTGTTCGCGAATGTCGAGACCGACCGGCGCTTCGTGTTCGTGATCCAGCGCGGCGCGGCCGACGGCCTGAACATCGTCGTCCCGTATGCGGAGCCCGCGTATGCGTCGCTGCGCGGCCCGCTCGCGATCGACACGACGGCCGCGACGCGGCTCGACGGCACGTTCGCGCTGCATCCGTCGCTCGCGCAAACCGCGCAGATGTACCGCGACGGCCAGGCGCTGTTCGTCCATGCGATCGCGTCGCCGTATCGCGACCGCTCGCATTTCGACGGCCAGAACGTGCTCGAAACGGGCGGCCGGGCGCCGTACCAGGTCAAGGACGGCTGGCTGAACCGGCTCGCCGCGCTGCTGCCGGCGACGCGCGACGACGCAATCGCGTTCGCGCCGACCGTACCGCTCGCGCTGCGCGGCGCGGTGCAGGCCGCGTCGTATGCGCCGTCCGGTTTGCCGGCCGCGCCGGACGATCTGCTCACGCGCGTGTCGGCGCTCTACGAAGCCGATGCGCAGCTCGGCCCGTTGTGGCAATCCGCGATGGAAGCACGCGGCCTCGCCGGCGACGCGCATGCGCGACAGGACCCGGCCGGCGTCGGCAAGCTCGCCGCGACGTTTCTCGCGCGCGACGACGGCCCGCGGATCGCGATGATCGAGACGGGCGGCTGGGATACCCATAGCGCGCAGAACGCGCGGCTCGCGAATCAGTTGAAGGCGCTCGACACGATGCTCGCCGCGCTGCGCGACGGCCTCGGGCCCGCGTGGCAGCAGACCACGGTGCTGGTCGCGACCGAGTTCGGCCGCACGGCCGCGGTGAACGGCACGGGCGGCACCGATCACGGGCAGGCGTCGGTCGCGATGCTCGCGGGCGGCGCGGTGGCAGGCGGCCGCGTGATCGCCGACTGGCCGGGGCTGCGGCCGGGCGACCTGTACGAAGGGCGCGACCTGAAGCCGACTGCGTCGCTCGATGCGCTGATCGCGGGCGCCGCCGCCGACAGCCTGCGGCTCGACCCGCGCCGCACCGCATCCGCGCTGTTCGCGGAAAGCGGTACGACACGGCCGATGAGCGGCCTGATTCACGGAGCCGCGTGACGCGTCGTGTCGCCGCGATCGGCCGACAACCGATGACACAACAGGGAGCATCGACAATGAAGATCCGGTCTGTTTCGCTCGCCATGCTGGTGAGCGCGAGCGCCGTGCTGATGTCCGCGTGCGTGGTCGAGCCCGTGCGGCCGCCGCAGCCCGCGCCCGTCGCCGAGGTGGCGCCGCCACCGCCCGCACCCGGCTATCGCTGGGCCAGGGGGCATTACCGGTGGGCCGGCAATCACTGGGCGTGGGTGCCCGGGCACTGGGTGGCGGTGTACTGACACGGCAAGCGTGTCGACGTGTCGCGCGGCGGGATCGACGCGCCGGAGCAAGCGGCGATGCGAAGTGCCGCAGCCACGGCGGATCTCGGCGGGATCGACCTCGTCCGTCGAGCGGCGCAACGCAGTCTAGTCCCACCCGATCCGGTGCTTCGCTTGCGTCTCGCGATGGCGCCAGTCGTCGTCCGCGTGAAGATACTGGCTCGTCGTCGTGAGCGACACATGGCCGAGGTTGTCGCGCACGAGCCGCAGATCGACGCGGCCGTCGGCCATGTGCGAGCCCGCGCTGTGACGCAGCCAGTGCGCGGACGCCTGTTCGAGCACGCGCGCCGCTTGCTCGCCGGCTTCGCCGTTCGCGCGCAGCCGGTCGGCCGCGTGCCGGAACACCTGCTTCACGATCCGGTGCAGCGCCGCACGCGTGAGCGGCTTGCGCGCCTAGCCGACCGGCAGCACGAGCGGCGTCGGCTCGCCGTCGACCGGCAGCGCGGGCAGGCCGTGCGCACGCCGGTAGCGCGCCAGCTCGGTCATCATCTCGTCGGTGGCCGGCACGAGCCGCTGCCGGCCGCCTTTGCCCGTCACGTCGAGCCACCAGCGTTCGTGCCCGTCCGCATCGCGGCGGCAGAAGAACCGGCCCATCGTCGTATCGGCCGCTTCGGTGATGCGCAGCCCGCCGAGATACAGCAACGTGAACAGCCAGCGCGCGCGATCCGCATGGAAGCGGGCGCGCGCATCGTCGCGCGGCATCGCGGCGATCGCATCCTTCACCGCTTGCCACAGCGGCTGCCCGAGATGGCGCGTGACGCGCGGCGCGGGCCGGCGCTGCCGCTGCCGCGACAACGCGAGCGGATTGCCGGCCAGATAGCCGGCCTGCACGAGCCACGAGAACATCACGTTCAGGATCACCAGCGCCTGCCGCTGGCTGGCTGCCGACAGCGGCCCGTAAAACGGCCGCCAGCGCGGATCGTCGCGCGGATGCTTGCGGCCGCCGTTCGCGCACCACAGCTCGGCCGGCGCGGGCGCGAGCAGGAATTGCCGGTACACGACGAGATCCTCGTGCGTGAGCGACGACAGCGGCTTGCCGCATGCGATCACGGCCCACAGCAGCAGGCGCTCGGCTTCCTTGCGGTAGTTCTGGAACGTGGTCGGCGTATCGACGAAGCGCGCGAGCCAGGCGCGCACGGCGTCGAGGTCATGGGTCGCGGCGATCTGCGGATGCGCGCTGCCCGAGCGGTTGGTGCCCGTGCGTCCGTCGAGCGCGGCCGGCACGGCCAGCGTATCGATCGGCAGCGGGCGCAGCGCGGTGTCGTTGGACGAAGCGGATGAGGTCATGCGAAGGAAACGCGCTGCGCGAACCGCGCGGGCGTGGCCGGGCGGACGAAGGCAGCGCGCCAAAGCGTATCGGGAAGCGCCGATGGTACACGATCACCACACGGTGAAGCCGCCGTCGACGGCGATCGTCTGGCCGGTCACGAAGCGTGCGGCGGGCGAGCACAGCCACATCACCGTTTCCGCGACGTCGCGCGGCTCGCCGAGCCGTGCCATCGGCGTGGCCTGCATCAGCCGCGCCATGTCGTCGCGGTTGTCCGGCCGGTCGGTGATCGCCGTGTTCGCGATGCCGCCGGGGCACACGGCGTTCACGCGAATGCCGCGGCTCGCATAGTCGAGCGCCACCGCTTTCGTGAGGCCGACGACACCGCTTTTCGACGCCGAATACGCGGCGAGCCCGGGGCCGCTGACGAGCCCCATGATCGACGACGTGTTGACGATCGCGCCGCCGCCCGATTGCAGCATGTGCCGGCATTCGTGCCGGATGCACAGCCACACGCCTTTCAGGTTGACCGCGATCGTGCGGTCCCATTCGTCCTCGTCGAATTCGGCGGCCGGTGCGCCGCGCGGCGCGATGCCCGCGTTGTTGAACGCGAGGTCGAGGCGGCCGAAGGTGTCGACCGTCGTGTCGATCGCATGGCGCACGTCGGCGTCGCGCGACACGTCGGTGCGCAGCACGATCGCCTTCGCGCCGAGGCGCTCGATCTCGTGCGCGGTGTCTTCCGCGGCCGCCACGGCGGTGTCCAGCAGCGCGACCTGCGCGCCGGCTTCGGCGAAGCACAGCGCGGCCTGGCGTCCGATGCCGGTCGCCGCGCCGGTCACGACGGCGACTTGTCCTGCGAAGCGTTCCATTCCTGTCTCCTGAAGCGCGGGTCGGACGGACAGGTTAGGCGGGCTGCGCCGATGCTTCGACGTTGAAACGGACTAGGCGGATTCGGCGGTGGCGGCATTGCGGCGAACGCTTCACCCCAGCGACAGCACGCTGTTCAACAACAGCCGCACCAGCGTTGCCTGCCGCGTGACACCGGTCTTCGAAAAGATCGCACGCAGATGCGAGCGCGCGGTGTTCTTGCTGATCGCCAGCTCGTCGGCCGCTTCCTCGAGCGTCTGTCCGTTGACGAGCGCGAGCGCCAGCGCGGTCTCGGCCGGCGTCAGGTCGAACAGCTTGCGCACGATCTCGTGCGACGCCTGCGACTTGCGCTCGGCATCGCGGATGAAGATCGCGCACGCCGGCCGGCGCGGATTGTCCTCCGACCACTCGCTGAGCGGCACCGCGCGGATCAGCACGCCGAGCCGCGGCTTGCCGGACGGGCGCGGCACCGCGATCGCGTGCGCGACCGACGGCGTGCTGCCCGTGCGTTCCGCGAGCACCTGGCGGATCAGCTTCTGCAGCTTGCGGTCCTCCAGCGGATACGACGCTTCGAGCGCGCCGCCGCGCACGCGCAGGCCGTCGCATTCGGCGAAGATCTCGTCGGCGACGGAATTGGTCTTCATGATCGCGCCGCGCTCGTCGAGGATCGCGGTGCCGACGAGCATGCGGTCGATCGTGCTCGCATACAGCGTGCGCTCGGATTCGACCATCCCGAACTTCGCGTGCAGCCGCACCGCGCGCTTCAGGTGCGGCAGCAGCGCGTTGCACACGGCCTTGTCGGTCGCCGAGAATGCGTGGTCGCGATGTGAACGGCACACGCGAAAGCGGCACTCGACGCCGTCGTGCGTGCGCAGGTCGGCGCCCATCAGATGGCCGACGTCGAGCGGCTTCAGGAATTCGGCATACATCGCGCTGTTGCGCCAGACGCCGGCGCCGAGCAACTCGTCGACCGTGACGACGCGATCGGTCGGCAGGTTCACGAACGGGTCGAGCGCGTAGTAGTAGCTGTTGTACGACGCGACGCCCGGCAGCGGCGCGCTGTTTTCCGACGCATTGATCATCAGCCCCGCATGGCCGCTGGCGGGCCAGCGCAGGATCATCGTCGCGTAGTTCGCGTGCAGGTGCACGCGGATCTGTTCGAGCGCGCCGCCCCACGGGACGTCCTCGAGCGGGCCTTCGTAGATCTTCGTGAGCAAGGCGTCGAACTGCTCGAGCGTCAGTTTCGACTGGGCAAGATGCGGCGGCAGGGCCGCGGTCGCCGTGGTCATTCGGGTTGTCTCCTGTTGCGGCCGCCGGGTCGCGATGCGCTCGGCGTGCACGTGCGGACCGCCGGCGGCTGCGCAGAGCGGAACCGGAACACGGTAACGTATCGGCGCGCGCGCGACATCCCATAAATGAGGGTGGTCGAACCGGTTTTGTAAGGTATTTGTGAACTTTCGCGCCGGGCGGCTCGTCTAATCGGCCCTCCAACGCTCCCAGAGGAACATCAGATGATTCGCCCTTCCCGAACGCTGCTTGGCGCGGCCATCCTTGCCGGCAGCACGCTCCTCGCCGGATGCCAGACCGATGCGGCGGCCACCGCGCCGGCCGCGGCCCGCCCGGCCGACGGCAAGCCCGTGACCCGGACCGTCTACGTCGCGCCGCAGTCCGCGCGCTGCACGGGCGTCGCGCCGATGGAGTGCCTGCAGGTGCGCAGCAGCCCGGGCGAGCCGTGGAGCCTGTGGTACGCGGGTATCGAAGGCTTTGCGTACCAGCCCGGCTACCTGTACACGCTCGAAGTCGACGAATATCGCGTCGCGCAGCCGCCGGCCGACGGTTCGTCGATCCGCTGGGTGCTCAAGCGCGTCGTCGAGCGCCGCCCGGTGAACTGACGGCCGCGATCACGCGGAAGGGCGCGCCGCCGCATGGGCCGGCGGCGCGGCCGTATCGATCCGCCGGAACACGACGGACGACAGCAGCGTCACGGCGCCCATGCACGCGAACGACAGCATGAACCCGTGCGCCATCGAGCCGCGATAGGCGGCGAACAGGTTGACGAGCCCGCCGCCGATCGAGACGCCCAGACCCATCGCGAGCATCTGCATCATCGTGAACAGGCTGTTGCCGCTGCCGGCGTCGGCATGCGACAGCCCCTTGAGCGTCACGCCGTTCATCGCCGCGAACTGCATCGAATTCGCCGCGCCGAACACGATCAGCAGCACGCCTTCCAGCACCGGCGCGGGCCGCGCCGACACCAGCGCGAACCCCGCGATCGCGCAGCCGACGATCCCCGTATTCACGACCAGAAACGTCGCATAGCCGAAGCGCTTCACGAGCGGCGCGATCCACCGTTTCGCGACGACGCCCGCGATCGCGGCCGGCAGCATCATCAGCCCCGACTGCAGCGGCGTATAGCCGAGCTGCACCTGCATCAACAGCGGCAGCATGAACGGCACCGAACTCGTGCCGATCCGGCACAGCAGGTTGCCGAGCAGCCCGGACCCGAAGTTCGGCTCGCGGAACAGCCCGAGCCGGAACAGCGGCTGCGCGCGTCGCCGCGCGTGCGGCAGGTACGCGAGCGCGCTTGCCAGCCCGAGCGCCGCAAGCCCGGCCGCCCACGCGGCGCGGTGCGCGGACATCGGCGGGTCGATCGCGAGCGACAGCGCGATCATCGCGGCCGACAGCAGCGCGCAGCCGACGAAGTCGAACGGCGGCGGCTGCGTCGCCTGGTCGTGCGGCAGGTAGCGCTGCACGGCGATGAAGCCGACCACGCCGACCGGCACGTTGACGATGAACACCCAGTGCCACGAAATCGCCTGCGTGAGCCAGCCGCCGAGCGTCGGCCCGACGATCGGGCCGAGCTGGCCGGCGATCGACACGAACGCGATCGCCGCGACGTACTGTTCGCCCGGCACGCGACGCAGCACGGCAAGCCGCCCGATCGGCAGCAGCATCGAGCCGCCGATGCCCTGCACGGCGCGCGCGACGACCAACTGGCCGAGCGTATGCGACGCCGCGCAGCCGATCGACGCGAGCACGAACACGAGGATCGCGACCGAGAACACGCGGCGCGTGCCGAACCGGTCGGCGAGCCAGCCGGACGCCGGCGTGAGCATCGCCATCGTCAGCGTGTAGACGACCACGACGGGCTGCATCGCGAGCGGCGACGCCTGCAGGCTTTGGGCGATCGACGGTAGCGCGGTGTTGACGATCGTCGTGTCGAGCGACTGCATGAAGAACGCAGCGGCGACGATCCAGAGCAGCGCGGAGTGTGTGGGTTCCCGGGACATGGCGAAATCGGTGGGGCGAAGGTCCGGCAGGCGGCGCCGCTGCGCGGTCGCGCGGCGCGTGCCGGACGTCGAGCGCTCGATGGTACCGATTCCGCTGGTCATCGGGAAGCCGCCTCAAGGCATTGACTGTCATCGGAAATGACGATGACAATGCGGGATGCTCAATCCCGTCTGGCTCAAGACGTTCGCGACCGTCACGAACTGCCGCAGCTTCACCGAAGCGGGCCGGCAGCTCGGGCTCAACCAGTCGAGCGTCAGCGAACACATCCGTCGCCTCGAAGAGAGCGTCGGCCGCCGGCTGTTCGTGCGCGATACCCATTCGATCGCGATGACGGCCGACGGCGAGGCGCTGCTCGTGCACGCGAACGTGATCCTGCAGGCGCTGAACCGCGCCGAATCGCAATTTCGCAAGCCGCGGCTGCAGGGGCGCGTGCGGCTCGGCGCGTCGGACGATCTCGCGCTCGTCGCGCTGCCGGAGGTGCTGGCCGGGTTCCGCGCCGCGCATCCCGATGTCGCGCTGGAAATCACCACCGGCATGACGAGCCGGCTCTACGCACTGATGGACGCGGGCGCGCTCGACCTGATGATCGGCAAGCGGCGGCTCGGCGAACGGCGCGGCACGCCGCTGCTGCGCGCGCGGCTCGAATGGGTCGCGCGGCCGGGCACCGTCGTCGATCTGGAGCGCCCGCTGCCGCTCGTGCTGGTGGCCGAGCCGAGCGTCACGCGCGCGGTGGTGCTGAATGCGCTCGCGGAAAAGGGCATCGGCTGGGAAGTCGTGTGTTCGAGCAGCAGCCAGCCGGGCTGCATCGCGGCCGCGCGCGCGGGGCTCGGGCTGACCGCGACGTCGCAGTACCTGTCCGCGCGCGGCCTGGCGCCGCCCGTGAACGGCGACGGGCTGCCCGCGCTGCCCGACGTCGAATTCATCGCGCTGGCCGCGAAGCGGCTCAGCCAGCCGGCCGGCACGTTGCTCGAGCTGCTGGAAACCAGCGATCTGCGCGCGTCGGGCGCGGACGCGTGACGCCGGCTACGCCCGCGCGGCATCCGGCGCGCGTGCATCCGGCGACCGCGCCGTGCATCGTCATGCCGACCGTTTCTGCGAAATCACCAGCAACGCGCCGTTCCTGTCCTCCAGCACCGCGCGGTATTCGTGCGGTCCGGCCTGCACGGGCACGCGCACCGATGCGCCGGCCTTCACGACCCGCGCCATCGCCGCATACAGGTCGTCGTCCTCGTCGACGCGCAGCGTGAGCGCCGCGCGCTCGACGATCTGCTCGTCGCCCGCGACCAGCGCGATCGTCAGCGGGCCGCCGTCGAGCGCGCAATAACGGTCGCCGTCGCGAAACTTCACGTTCAGGCCGAGCCCGTCGACGAACAGCGGCAACGCCGTGTCGATGTCGTCGACCGGATACAGCAGCATCGATACCTTCATCCCGGTTCTCCCTTGTCTTGATGTGGGCGGCGTGCAATGCGCCGTCGTCCGATGCTAGCGCGCCGCTCGCGTGCTCACGCAGTCCGATCGGATGACCGTGAAACCCCTCTGTCGCCGCGGGCGTCCGGCTACTCCGAACAGATGATGCCCGCGCCAGCCGGCGCGCCGACACTCCCATTCGTGGACCGTCGCTATTCGTCCGTATCGTGCGGGCGGCCTGCGCGACCCCGATTCGTCCAACAGACATGGAGACGCACGCAATGAAGTTTTCCCTCATCTACGAAGCCCAGACCACCGACGCGTCGCGCGAGGGCGACCACCGGGTGTTCAAGGAAACGGTCGAACAGGCGCTGCTCGCCGAGCAGGTCGGTTTCGACACGATCTGGTGCGTGGAACACACGTCGCTGACCAACTATGCGCACATGAGCGCGCCGGAAACCTTCCTCGCGTACCTGGCCGGCCGCACGACGCGCATCGGCCTCGGTCACGGCGTCGTGTGCCTGCCGCCGGCGATGAATCACCCGATCAAGGTGGCCGAGCGGGTCGCGCTGCTCGACATCCTGTCGGGTGGCCGCGTGCATTTCGGCGTCGGCAAGGGCGGCAGCCAGCAGGAAGCCGGCGCGTTCGGCTACGACCTCGACGCGCTGCAGCCGATGATCGACGAATCGATGTACCTCGTGCCGAAGATGTTCGTGCAGGACGAGATCGAGCACGACGGCCAGTACATCAAGATTCCGAAGCGCCCGATCCACCCGAAGCCGTTCCAGGACCCGCACCCGCCGATGTACCTCGCATGCACCAACACCGACGCGCTGCTGCGCGCCGGCCAGCGCGGGATGGGCGCGCTGGTGCTCGGCTTCGGCGGCCCCGACGAAGTCGCGAAGAAGAACGCGGTGTACCGCGACGCATGGGCGAACCGCAAGCCGGAAGACCAGGTCGGCTTCCGCCCGACGCAGCACCTCGCCGCGCTGTGCCCGACGGTGGTGATGGCGGACGGCCAGGCGGCCCGCAAGATCGGCATCCGCGGCCAGCGCTACTTCATGGAATCGCTCGCGTACTGGTACACGGGCGGCGAGCGGCCGGACCCGGCGAAGTGGGGCGACGACCTCGTGCAGGCCGACACCGGCGAGATGGTGATCCGCTCGCGCTTCGCGTCGGAGGAAGTCGTCGTGAACTTCGCCGACCCGGCGCTCGCGATGATGAACCCGAACCACGCGTACGGCACGGTGGACGACTGCATCGGCTATGTCGGCCGCCTGCAGGCAGCCGGTGTCGACGAAGTGCTGTTCCTGTGCCAGATGGGTACGGTGCCGCACGAAGCGCAGATGGAGACGATCCGCAACATCGGCGAGCACGTGATCCCGTTCTTCAATCGCGAGAAGGAACGGGCCTGCGCGTGACGCACCGGGCCGCGCCCGTCGTCCGGTCGGACGATGCGGCGCGCTCGCGCGAAGCCGACCATCGGTGGTGGCGAGCATCGCCCGCGGCCAGGCCGCGCCGAACAACTTTGAACGGGAGCGGGGCGGGCGCCGCGGCGCCGCCCCGTTCCACAGGAGACATTCGTGCATCGCGACAACGATTCGAACGCATTGGCCGCCACGCTGATCGCCCGGGCCGAGGCGCTGGCGCCGACGCTGGCCGGCCGCGCCGCGCACGCGCAAGCGCAGGGCCGCATCCCGGCCGAGACGATCGCCGACATGCAGGCCGCCGGCTTCTTCAAGGTGCTGCAGCCGAAGCGTTACGGCGGCTACGAGCTCGATCCGCAGACCTTCTTCGAGATCCAGATGGCGCTCGCGCGCGGCTGCATGTCGACCGCGTGGGTGTACGGCGTCGTCGGCGTGCACAACTGGCAGCTCGCGCTGTTCGACGAACGCGCGCAGCAGGACGTGTGGGGCAACGATCCGGCGACGCTGATCGCGTCGACCTACATGCCGGTCGGCCGCGTGACGCCGGTGGACGGCGGCTTCCGGCTGTCGGGCCACTGGAAGTTCTCGAGCGGCAGCGAACTGTGCGAATGGGTGTTCCTCGGCGCGCTGGTGCCGCCGGCCGAGGCCAGCCAGCCGCCCGAATACCGCACCTTCCTGCTGCCGAAAGCCGACTACCGGATCGAGCAGGACTGGGACGTGCTCGGCCTGCGCGCGACGGGCAGCCACGACATCGTCGTCGACGACGCGTTCGTGCCCGCGTACCGCACGCACAAGGCGATCGACGGGATGATGGGCACGAGCCCCGGGCTGGCGGTCAACGACGCGCCGCTGTTCAAGCTGCCGTTCGCGCAGATTTTCGTGCGTGCGGTGTGCACGTCGTGCATCGGCGCGCTGCAGGGTGCGCTCGACGATTTCACCGGCTATGCGACGACGCGCGTGTCCGCCAACAGCGGCGCGAAGACGACCGACGATCCGGGCGCGCAGCACGCATGCGCGAACGCGGCGGTGGCGATCGACGAGATGAAGGTGCTGCTCCAGCGCAATTTCGCGGAACTGATGGCGTCGGTGACCGGCGGCCCGGCGGTGTCGATCGAGCGCCGCGTGCATTTCCGCTACCAGTCCGCGCAGGTCGCCGAACGCTGCGCGCAGGCCGCGAACGCGCTGCTGCGCTATGCGGGCGGCAACGGCATCTATCACCGCAATCCGCTGGTGCGCCGCTTCCTCGACCTGCATGCGGCCCGCGCGCACTACGCGAACAACGTGGACCGCTTCGGCCAGAACCTCGGCGCGGTGATGCTCGGCCGCGAGAACACCGATTTCTTCATCTGACGGGGCCAGGATGAACGACACGCAAGCACGGCAATACGCGTTCGACGTGGTGGTCGTCGGCTCGGGCGCGGGCGCGTTGCTCGCCGCGTGCCGCGCGGCCGACCACGGGCTGTCCGTCGTGGTGATCGAGAAGACGGCGCGGTACGGCGGCACGTCGGCGGTATCGGGCGGCGGCATCTGGGTGCCGTGCAATCACCATATCGCCGAACTCGGCGCGACCGACTCGCGCGACGCCGCGCGCCGCTATCTCGACGCGTGCACGGCCGGCGCCTCGACGCCCGACAAGCTCGATGCGTATCTCGACCGCGCGCCGGAGATGCTGCGCTATCTGGAATCGAAGACGCCCGTGCGCTATCAGGCGCTGCCGATGTATGCGGACTATTTCCAGAAGCTGCCGGGCGCGATGCCGGGGTATCGCGCGCTCGATCCGCTGCCATTCGACGGCGGGCTGCTCGGCGACGAGTTCGAGCGGCTGCGGCCGCCGTCGCCCGGCACGCTGATCGGCGGGCGCGTCGCGGTGACGTCGAAGGAAGCGCATACGCTGTTCTCGCGCGGCCCCGGTTTCATGCGGCTCGCGATCGCGCAGTTCGGCCGCTACTGGCTCGATGTCGGCATGCGCCGCCGCACGCGGCGCGACCGGCGCCTGACGCTCGGCAATGCGCTGATCGGCGGGCTGCGTCGCGCACTGCTCGACCGTCACGTGCCCGTGTGGCTCGAGACGCCGATGCGCGACCTGCTCGAGGTGGACGGCCGCGTGACGGGCGTACGCGTGCAGCGCTTCGGACAGCCGGTGACGATCGCCGCGCGGCGCGGCGTGATCCTCGGCGCGGGCGGTTTCGAGCGCAACCAGCCGATGCGCGAACGTTACCTGCCGCAGCCGACCCGGACGCAGTGGAGCGCGACGCCGCCGTCCAACACGGGCGATGCGATTGCCGAAGGTCACCGGCTCGGCGGCGCGCTGGCGCTGATGGAGCACGTGTGGGGTGCGCCGACCGTCGGCGTCGCGGGCGAGGAGAAGCAGCGCGCGCTGTTCGTCGAACGCAACCTGCCGGGCTGCGTGATCGTCAACGGCCTCGGCCGGCGCTTCGTCAACGAGGCCGCGCCGTATTCCGAATTCGTGCCAGCGATGTATCGCGATCATGCGCGCACCGGCGCGAGCGTGCCGGCATGGATGGTGTTCGACGCGCGCTTTCGCCGCAAGTATCCGTGCGGGCCGATCATGCCGGCGTCGATGATGCCCGATTCGCGGATCCCGGATGCGTTTCGCGACGTGCTCGTGAAGGCCGACACGATCGACGCGCTGGCCGCGCGGATCGGCGTCGACGCGGCAGGGTTGCACGACACGCTGCGCGACATGGCGCGCTACGCGATCACCGGTGTCGACGAAGCGTTCGGCAAGGGCGACAACGCGTTCGACACGTATTACGGCGACCCGCGGAACCAGCCGAACCCGTGCCTGGGGCCGGTCGACCAGCCGCCGTTCTATGCGGTGCGGATCGACGCCGGCGACATCGGCACGAAGGGCGGGCTCGTCACCGACGCGCACGCCCGCGTGCTGCGCGCCGACGGCGAACCGATCGACGGCCTCTATGCGATCGGCAACACCAGCGCATCGATGATGGGCGCGAGCTACCCCGGCGCGGGCTCGACGCTCGGTCCGGCGATGACCTTCGGGTATCTCGCCGCCGATCACCTGGCCGCCCGCGCGGCCGACGCCGGCGGGCGGTCCGCCCGGCCATCCACGACAGAACCTGACGGAGTCCGATCATGAGCGATCTCACCCCCCATCCGCTGCGCACCGACATGCTGCTCGCGATGCGTCGCCTCGCGCGTTCGGTCACGGTCATCAGCAGCGCGCACGACGGCCGGCGCTACTCGATGTCCGCGACGGCGGTCGATTCGCTGTCGACCGATCCGCCGTCGCTGCTGATCTGCATCAACCGCACCGCGTCGCTGTATCCGCCGCTCGATGCGGGCGCGCCATTCTGCGTGAACGTGCTGTCCGCGCGCCACGAAGGCATCGCGATCGACTGCAGCGGCCGCCTGAAGGGCGAAGCGCGCTTCACGACCGGCGACTGGCACACGTCGCCGCACGGCGTGCCGTATCTGCGCGATTCGCAGGCGAGCCTCGTGTGCGAGCAGGACGGCCGCTTCGAATACGGTACGCATACGGTGTTCATCGGGCGCATCCGCGAGGTGCTGATGAGCGGCGACGTCGATCCGCTCGTCTATCTCGACGGCGCCTATACGACACCCGGCGCGCCGGTGGCCCATGCGGCCGCGTGACGCAAGGAACCGGCGATGAGCGATTCACGCTTCCATCGGCTGACCGTGGCCGACGTGATTGCCGAGAGCGACGACGCGTGCTCGTTCGTGTTCGACGTGCCGGCCGCGTTGCGCGACGCGTTCGCGTACCGGCCGGGGCAGTTCCTGACGCTGAACGTGCCGTGCGCGGATGCGGCCGTCGCGCGCTGCTATTCGCTGTCCAGCGCACCCGGCATCGATGCGGCGCCGAAGATCACCGTCAAGCGCGTGCGTGACGGCCGCGCATCGAACTGGCTGTGCGATCGCGTGAAGGCGGGCGACGCGCTCGACGTGCTGCCGCCGGCCGGCGTGTTCACGCCGCGCACGCTCGACGCCGATTTGCTGTTGTTCGCGGGCGGCAGCGGCATCACGCCCGTGCTGTCGATCCTGAAATCGGCGCTCGTGCACGGCCGCGGGATGCTGACGCTGATCTATGCGAATCGCGACGAGCGTGCGGTGATTTTCCGCGACGAACTGCAGCAGCTCGCGCAGCGCCATCCGGGCCGCCTGCGCGTGATGCACTGGCTCGACAGCGTGCAGGGCATCCCGCAACAGCGCCATCTCGAGGAGCTCGCGCGGCCGTTCAGCCAGCAGGAGACGTTCATCTGCGGGCCCGCGCTGTTCATGGAGAACGCGCTGGCCGCGATGCTCGGCCTCGGGCTGCCGCGTGCGCGCGTGCACGTCGAGCGGTTCGCGTCGCTGCCCGATGCGCCGGCGCAGGCAGGCGGCGCGCCGGTGGACGCGGCGCCGGCAACGTCGACGTCCGGTGCAGCTGCCGCGATCGAGACGGTGCTCGACGGCGACGCATTCGCGTTCGACGGCGCGCCCGGCGAAACGCTGCTCGACGCGATGCTGCGCGCGGGCGTCCCGGCGCCGAATTCGTGCCGGATGGGGCAATGCGGCGCGTGCATGTGCCGGATCGAGCGCGGCGCGGTCGCGCTCGACCGCAACCACGTGCTCGACGACGACGAGATCGCGGCCGGCTGGACGCTCGCCTGTTGCGCGCGGCCCGCGAGCGATGCGCTGCGCGTGGTGTTTCCCGACTGAGCCGTGGCGCGCCGGCGGCGCGCGCGGCAACCTGATCTATGACGATGGACAACGAAATCCTGACCACGCCCGCGCTGATCGCGCGGGCAGCCGCGCGCCACGGCGCGCATCCGGCGATCGAGTCGGAGCACGGCCGGCTGACCTACGCGGAACTCGACGCCGCGCGCATCGATGCGGCCCGCGCGCTGCTCGCGAGCGGCATCGATCCCGGCGACCGCATCGCGGTCTGGGCGCCGAACCTGCTGCAATGGATCGTCGCGGCGCTCGCGATCCATACCGTCGGCGCGGTCCTCGTGCCGGTCAATACGCGGATGAAGGGGATGGAGGTCGGCGGCATCCTGCACGACGGCGGTGCGCGGCTGCTGTTCTGCTGCGGCACCTTCCTCGGCGAATCCTATCCGGCGATGCTCGCGCCGCATCGGCCGGCGACGCTCGAGCGCGTCGTCGTGTTCGACGGCGAACCGCCTTCGGGGGCGCACGACGAGACCTGGAACGCGTTTCTCGCGCGCGGCGCGGCGGTGCCGCTTGTCGCGGTGCGTGAACGCGAGGCGCAGGTCACGCCCGACACCGTGATGGACCTGATGTTCACCTCCGGCACGACGGGGCGCCCGAAAGGCGTGATGACCGCGCACGGCCAGAACCTGCGTGCCGCGCAGGCGTGGGCGGCGATCGCCGGCGTGCGCCCGGACGACCGTTACCTAATCGTCAATCCGTTCTTCCATACGTTCGGCTACAAGGCCGGCTGGCTCGCCGCGCTGTCGAGCGGCGCGACCGTGCTGCCGCATCTGGTGTTCCAGCCGGACGACGTGCTGCGGCGCGTCGCCGCCGACCGCGTGTCGGTGCTGCCCGGCCCGCCGACGCTGTACTACGCGCTGCTCGACGCGCCCGATCGCGCGACGCGCGATCTGTCGTCGCTGCGGATCGCGGTGACGGGGGCGGCTGCGATCGCGCCGAGCCTGATCGAGCGGATGCGCGCGGAGCTCGGTTTCGAGACGGTGCTGACCGGCTACGGGCTCACCGAGTCGTGCGGCTTCGCGACGCTGTGCCGCCAGGGCGACGATGCCGAGACGGTCGCCCGTACGTCGGGCCGGCCGATGCCGGACGTCGAGCTGCGCATTGCGGGGCCGGGCGGCGAGCCGCTCGGGCCGGACGAGACCGGCGAGATCTGGGTGCGCGGCTACAACGTGATGCGCGGCTACTTCAACCAGCCGGACGCCACGCGCGAGACCGTCGATGCGGCGGGCTGGCTGCATACGGGCGATCTCGGCTGCGTCGACGCGAACGGCAATCTGAAGATCACCGACCGTATCAAGGACATGTTCATCGTCGGCGGTTTCAACTGCTATCCGGCGGAGATCGAGCGGCTGCTCGCCGCGCATCCGGCGATCGCGCAGGTCGCGCTGGTCGGCGTGCCCGACACGCGGCTCGGCGAAGTCGGGCACGCCTATGTCGTGCTGCGGCCCGGCGCGCACGTCGATGCCGACGAACTGAACGACTGGGCGCGCCGCAACATGGCGAACTACAAGGTGCCGAGGTATTTCACGTTCGTCGCGCAATTGCCGACGAGCGCGGCCGGCAAGGTGCTGAAGTACCGGCTGCGCGCGGCGACCGAGGCGGCGGCCTGAGCGAAGAAGCCACAACCCTGAACGGGATGAACGCATGAACGACAACGGATTTCCGGCGGGCGCGGTACTCGTGTTCGGTGGCAGCGGCGGCATCGGGCAGGGCGTCGCGCTCGAGTTCGCGCGCGCCGGTGTGCCGGTCGCGGTCGGTTACCGCAGCAAGGCCGACGTCGCCGAGCGCGTGGCGCGCGATATTCGCGGCGAGGGCGTCGCGGCCACCACGCACTGCGTGGACGTGACCGATCCGGCGCAGGTCGATGCCGCGCTCGCGGCGGCGATCGACGCGCATGGGCGCGTGCATACGGTCGTCTGGGCGGCCGGGCCATTCGTGAACCAGCGCCATATCGGCGACATGACGCACGACGACTGGCGCCGCGCGATCGACGTCGAGACGATCGGCTTCTTCGTCGCCGCGAAAGCCGCGCTGCCGCATTTCCGTGCGTCGGGCGGTGGCTCGTTCGTGACGCTCGGCTCGGCCGGCCATCTGCGCTGGCCCGATCGCGACGGGCTGTCGGTCGCGCCGAAGGCAGCGAACGAGGCGCTGGTCAAGGGGCTGGCGCGCGAGGAAGGGCGTTACGACATTCGCGCGAATTCGATCCTGGTCGGCGTGATCGAGGCCGGGATGTTTCCGGTGCTGCTCGAGCAGGGCCAGTTCGACCCGGCGTGGATCGACGAGACGCGGAAGATGCTCGCGCTCAAGCGCTGGGGCAAGGCGCACGACGTGGGGCGCGCGGCGGTGTTTCTCGCGTCGGACCGGGCGGGTTACATCACCGGGCAGCAGTTGAACGTCTCGGGCGGGTACGGGTTGTAACCGCGTATCTCCGTTGCGCGTGACGCCGACCAGATGCATGCGCACGCATCGGTATTTGCCCTGCCTCGTCACGCACGAGCGCGCATCAGCGCCGCTTGCGACCGGCACGAGGTCGCACTTTTGCAACGCTTTTTCAACGTATTCCTCCGCGCACGAGTGATCGCAACGGCGATCCACGTGCGCTGACGGCCGTCCGGCCTCGTCGTGCCTGCATCGCGCGATCGGCGCGAGAGGCCGCCTTTCGCGTGTTTCGGCGCCGCTCGCCGAATACGGATACGTTCCTGAAACATTTCCCCTCGTTTGCGATCCGCGCCACGCCCTGTCCCGATGGGTAGCGCTTCTTCCGCTTCGGTCCGCGCCGCATGGCACGCCCTTTGCGGTTCCCCCGATGTCGCCCGCGCAGACGCATTTCGCCAGAACGATCCGCGCATCGGCGGCATGTAACGACATCGAAACAGACGGGGAATCGGATCGGGTCGCGCGCGCCGTGTGCCACGGCGCCTGCGCAGCGCATGTCGTATCGGTCATGCGCACCGCGCAACGCGTCCCCGATCCGTCGAACAGCAAGCGTGCTTGCAAGGTGTCGTGCCGGGGTTCGCATCGCGCATCGCGACGAAGGTCGCGTGTGCGTCGCGTCGTGCCCGGCACATGTCGGGGGAGACGCCCGTGAAAACGACAGCGAACCAATGGGCAGCGGTCGCGGTGATGTTCGTCGCGAGCGCGCACGCGCAGGAAATCTACCTGCAGGGCGGCACGCAGGGCGTCGGCATCGGCGCGGCCGTGAGCTTCAATTCGATACTGGGCGCGCACGCGGATTTCAACGCGATCAATCTGACGCATGACTTCACGGTGGCCGGCAACCGCTATCAGGACGACCTGAAGCTGCGCCAGGGCGGCATCTATGCGGACATCTTCCCGTGGCGAGGCAGCGGCTTTCGCGCGACGCTCGGGCTGCGCTTCAACGACGACGAGCTTCACGGCGTGTCGGTGCCGACCAACGGAACCTACGTGTTCGGCGGCAAGCGCTATCCGGCGCTGCCGGGGATGTACGCGGTCGCGCAAGCGCGCTATCCGACCGTGATGCCGTATGTCGGGATCGGCTACGGACATCGACCGGCGTCGAAAGGGCTCGGGTTCGTCGCGGACATCGGCGTCGCGTACGGGATACCGAAATGTTCGTACACGCTGTCGCCGGAACTGGCCGCGGCGGCCGGACCGGCGAAGAGCCAGGTACTGGTCGCGAGCGGGCTCGACTCGCTGCGGCAGATGATGTCGCGCTACCGGTGGTATCCGGTGCTGCAGATCGGCATCTCGTACCGCTTCTGAACGCGCCCGGTCACGGCGCGACCGTTTGGCGCTCGCGAGCGGGTTCGGCCGCGCGGCGTGCTGCGCGTGCGTCGTTGCGCTTCGCGATGAACGGATGCTCGACGTAGCGGTAAGTGAGCAGCGAACACAGGACGGCAACCAGCGCGCAGACGAGCGCGAGCGCCCAGATGCCCGAGTCGTCGGTCGAATTGATCGGGAACACGAACTTGTTGAATGCGTGAATGATCATGTACACGATCACCATGTGGATCATGTAGATGCTGAAACTGGCGGTGCCGAGCAGCGCGAGCGGGCGGGTCTTGAGCACGCCGTAGAACGTGTTCCCGCATGCGATGCAGAAGAACACCGGAAGCAGCGGCAGCGCGCCTGCGATCGAATAGCGTTCGGCCGGCGACGGCGACATCGCGAGGATCAGCAGCGCGACGGTCGCCGCCGCCTTCGTGGCGAGCCGCGCGCGGATCGCGGGGTGCCGCGACACCTCGTAGGCCACGGCGCCGAACGCGAACAGCAGCGCCATCCCGCCGGGCGGCCCGAACAGCGCGGCGCAGGCGAGGACGATCGCGAGCGCGAGCAGCTTGCGCCATGCACGCGTGGCGACGAACCACGCGAGAAACGGAACGGCGACGTAGAACCGCCATTCGTACGCGAGGGTCCACCAGACGCCGCTCAGATAGGGCGTGCGCGCCGCTCCGTTGATCGGGAACGCGCCGAACCAGCCGAGCGAAACGGTTTTGAGCAGATCGGCCAGCAACTGCCCCGGTGCGCCGACGGCGTTGCGGGGAAACCAGTAAAGCGTGCAGATGACGATGACGGCCGCGTAAAACAGATAGAGCGGCGCGAGGCGTCGCACGCGCCCGACGAAGAAGGTCCGCACGTCGAGCGTGCCTCTGCATGCGCGCTCCCAGAACAGCAGCCCGGTGACCATGAAGAACATCGCGACGGGAATCGTCCCGAGATTGCGCAGGAAATCGGTGCCGGCGCCCCAGACGCCGGTCGACAGCAATGCCTGGTTGCACGCGAAGTGATGGAACACCACGGAGGTGGCCAGGATGCCGCGGAAGCCGTCGAGATTGCGGTAGCGCATCGACAGCGATTTGTCGACGGCCGCCCGGTAGAACGGCACGTGCCGGGCGACGCGCCACGCGAGGATCGCCACGGCCGCCAGGCATGCCGGGAAGTAGAGTTTGTCGGGTGTCGGGGAGAACAGGGTTTGCAGGGCAGGCGTAACAAGGTCCACTGAAGAGCGTCTCGTGTCTTGGATCGGGATTTCAGGCACGGAGGGTCCGCGTCGATGCAAGGTCTTCTGCGCGCTTCGCACGGCGTTCGATCGCCGGTCTTGTCGTTCGATGGTATCAAACGATGTGCGACGGTCGCGGCTCGTTGTGCAACATGATGTTTCAGCGCGAACCGGTGCGACGCGCGTATCGGTCGCCGATGTCGCCAACGGCGGGTCGCGCCGCAAATTCCGTTCCTTGCCGCCGGACCTTCATCGTGGTCGACGCCACCCGACTGGCCATTTGGCCGGCTTCCGGATCGTCCCGCTCCGGCTTACCTTGAGCGACAGCAGTTCGATGCGTCGGGCCAGCGGCGGAAGGGGGACGAATTCCTGTCGTCCGCTGCCACGGGCTCACGCCGACTCCAGGGTCCGTCCGGTCAAGAAGGTGATAGCAATGCTTGCAATTTACCTTCATGACGCTATCATTGATAGCAAATCTGGATGGAGGTAATCATGGCAAATCTTCTGGTGCGTAACGTGGATGACACTCTCGTTCAAAGCCTGCGCGAGCAGGCTGCGGCCAACGGCAGGAGCGCCGAGGCCGAACATCGAGCCATTCTGGCCGAGGCGCTCGGCCGGCCGAAGCGGCGCACATTCGCGCAAGTGCTGATGAGCATGCCGGAGGTGGGTGAAGACGCGGATTTCCAACGTGTTCAGGATTCAGGCGAGGTCAGGCGTGTTTTTGATTGATACGAACGTCATCAGCGAAATCAGGAAGGGCAAGCGAACCAACCGCGGCGTGAGGGCGTTCTTCAGGCAGGCCGAAGCCGACGCGAGCCCGCTTTACCTGTCCGTCGTGACGGTGGCCGAGCTGCGGCGCGGTGTCGACCTGATCCGTCATCGCGGCGATCACAGCCAGGCGTCGGCGCTCGAGGCCTGGCTGACGATGATCCTGTCCGGCTATGCGCCGAACATCCTGCCGGTCGATGTCGAAACCGGCCAGATGTGGGGGCATTTGCGCGTGCCCGATCCGACGCACGAACTCGACAAGCTGATCGCGGCCACCGCATTGATCAACGATTTGACGGTC
The DNA here is from genome assembly GCF_029522185.1 of Burkholderia sp. IO2. Taxonomy (NCBI): domain Bacteria; kingdom Pseudomonadati; phylum Pseudomonadota; class Betaproteobacteria; order Burkholderiales; family Burkholderiaceae; genus Burkholderia; species Burkholderia sp. IO2. Next base: position 22,855 of record NZ_JAKWFH010000042.1, read on the forward strand.
GTCACGCGCAACGTCGACGATTTCGCTCGCACCGGCGTCCGGTTGCTGAATCCGTTCGAGTAACGTCGCGACAGGCGGCCTGCCGGTCGCGCGAAGCCGGGGCGGGCGGTGACCGCCCGGCAGGCGAGCGCACCGCCCTGGCTGCCGTGACCGGCCGCCACCTTTCACCCGCCGAGCACCGAATCCTCCTGCGGCGCGCTTCCGCGCCGCCATCCCCGCCTTTTACCGCCCGTCCTCTCGTCCCAACAGACGATGTAACGCCACCTCCGACCGGCCAGAATCCTTTCACGAACAACGGATTCTGAACCAGGAGGAGGCCGACATGATCGATGTCCGTGCGCTGGGCTACGTCGTCGTCGAGGCGACGCGCGTCGATGCGTGGCGCCGCTACGCGGAAGACGTGCTGGGCATGCGGGCGCTCGACGCGCCCGACGGCGCGCTTTATCTGAAGATGGACGAGCGCGATTTCCGCTACGTGATCGTTCCCGGCGCGGCCGACCGCTATTTCGCATCGGGCTGGGAATTGCCCGACGGCGCCGCGTTCGACGCCGCGCTCGCGGCGCTGCAGCGCGCCGGCGTCGAGCCGGTGCGCGCCAGCCGCGACGAAGCCGCGTTGCGCCGCGTGCAGGCGATGGCGTGGTGCACCGATCCGTCCGGCAACCGCCACGAGCTGTACTGGGGCGCACGCTGCGACTTTCGCCGCTTCGTGTCGCCGCTGGGCGTCGCGCGTTTCGTCACCGGCGACATGGGGCTCGGCCACGCGGTGCTGCCCGCGCCGCAGTTCGACGCGACCGACGCGTTCGTGCGCGGCGTGCTCGGCTTCGAGCTGTCCGACATCTACCGCGTGAAGTTCACGCCGGACCCGGCCGAACCGGAAAAGCGCATCCATTTCATGCACTGCCGCAACGCGCGCCATCACAGCCTCGCGCTGTTCGAGATGGCCGTGCCGTCCGGCTGCGTGCACGTGATGGCCGAAGTCGATTCGATGGACGAAGTGGGCCGCGCGCTGGACCGCGTCGCCGCGCACGACGTGAAGATGTCCGCGACGCTCGGCCGGCACTGCAACGACCAGATGATCTCTTTCTACATGAAGACCCCCGGCGGCTTCGATCTCGAATACGGCTTCGGCGGCCTCACGGTCGACTGGTCGAAGCACGCGGTGTTCGAGGCCACGAAGGTGAGCCAGTGGGGCCACGATTTCAGCATCGGATACCGGTAAGCCAGCACGATGACGATGAAACCTCTCGACAAGACGATGTCCGCGCGCGACGTGGTCGCGCAACTCGCCGACGGCATGACGATCGGCATCGGCGGCTGGGGGCCGCGGCGCAAGCCGATGGCGCTGGTGCGCGAAATCGCGCGCTCGAACCTGAAGGACCTGACGATCGTCGCGTACGGCGGCGCCGACGTGGGCCTGCTGTGCGCGGCGGGCAAGGTGCGCAAGGTGGTGTTCGGCTTCGTGTCGCTCGACGTGATCCCGCTCGAGCCGCATTTCCGCCGCGCCCGCGAGCAGGGCCGCATCGACGTGCTCGAACTCGACGAAGGGATGCTGCAGCTCGGCCTGCGCGCGGCCGCCGCACGCCTGCCGTTCCTGCCGACGCGCGCCGGGCTCGGCACCGCGCTGCTCGATCACGCGCCGCAACTGCGCACGGTGCAGTCGCCGTACGACGACGGCGAGACGCTGCTCGCGATGCCGGCGATCGAACTCGACGTCGCGCTGCTGCACGTGAACGCGGCCGACCGGATGGGCAATACGCGCATCGACGGCCCCGATCCGTTCTTCGATGCGTGGATGGCGCGCGCCGCGCGGCGCTGCTACGTATCGGCGGAAACGGTCGATGCGTCGCTCGCGAGCGACGACCTCGACGCCGCGCGCCGCAATCCGTTCGAGCGCTCGCTCGTCACGGGCGTCGTGCACGCACCGGGTGGTGCGCATCCGACGTCGTGCGGGCCGGCCTACGGCTGGGACCTGCCGCACCTGCGCGCGTACTGCACCAGCGCGGAAGACGACGCCAGGACGGCGGCGTACCTGCGCGACGTGGTCGGCCAGGACGAACGTCAGTACCTCGAAGGCGTCGGCGGGCTGTCGCACGTGACGACGCTGCCGTTGCCGATTCTGTAAAGGAGCGCCTGTGAGCGAATCTCTCGACCATTCCCTTGCGGAACTGATGATCGTCGCGTCCGCGCGACTGTGGCGCGACGACGGCGAAGTGCTGGCGACCGGCATCGGCACGGGCCCGCGGCTCGCGGCCGGCCTCGCGCGGCTCGCGTACAACAACGGGTTGATGCTGACCGACGGCGAAGCGTATCTCGTCGAGGAGCCGGTGCCGCTCGGCCCGCGCCCCGACGGCTATCGCGTGAAGGCGAGCGGCTGGATGACCTACGAGCGCGTGTTCGACTGCCTGTGGCACGGGCGCCGCCATGCGCTGGTGATGCCGACGCAGATCGATCGCTTCGGCCAGGCCAACATTTCGTGGCTCGGCGACGACTACGCGCACCCGAAAACCCAGTTGCTCGGCGCACGCGGCTTCCCCGGCAACACGACGAACCACGCGAACTCGTTCTTCGTCAGCGGCCACGGCAAGCGCACGTTCGTCGAACGCGAAGTCGACATGGTGTGCACGGTCGGCTACAACCCGGCGCGCCGGCTGCCCGGGATGAAGACCTTCGTCGACCTGCGCAGCATCGTCACAGACCTGTGCGTGATGGATTTCGGCGGGCCCGACCACGCGATCCGCGTGCGCTCGCTGCACCCGGGCGTGAGCTTCGACGAGGTGCAGGACGCGACCGGTTTCCCGCTGCTTGCCTCGCCGGACATCGGCACGACGGCAGCGCCGAACGCGGAAGACCTGCGCATCGTGCGCGCGCTCGATCCGCACAACCTGCGCGCGACGATCGTGCGCAACAATCCGGCGCCGCGCCGGGGATGAGGGCCGACATGGAAGCGACCCGGATGACGTTCGGCGACGGTGTCGTCGACTACGCGCTCGAGGACGGCATCGCGACGATCACGATGAACCGCCCCGACTACCACAACGCGCAGAACTCGAAGATGACGTATGCGCTCGACGCGGCGTTCCGGCGCGCGGCGCACGACGACGCGGTGAAGGCGATCGTGCTCGCGGGCGCCGGCAAGCATTTCTCGGCCGGTCACGACATCGGCACGCCGGGCCGCGACATCCACGAGTCGTTCGAGCGCGCGTCGCTGTGGTACGACCACGTCGACAAGGCAGGCGGCGAATTCCTCTATGCGCGCGAGCAGGAGGTGTATCTCGGCATGTGCCGGCGCTGGCGCGACCTGCCGAAGCCGACGATCGCGATGGTGCAGGGCGCGTGCATCGCCGGCGGGCTGATGCTCGCGTGGGTGTGCGACCTGATCGTCGCGTCGGAGGATGCGTTCTTTGCCGATCCGGTCGTGCGGATGGGGATTCCGGGCGTCGAGTATTTCGCCCACGCGTACGAGCTGAATCCGCGCATCGCGAAGGAATTCCTGTTTCTCGGCGAGCGGATGCCGGCCGAGCGCGCGTACCAGATGGGGATGGTCAACCGCGTGGTGCCGCGCGAGCGGCTGCGCGACGCGACCTACGCGATCGCCGCGAAGATCGCGACGATGCCGCGCCTCGGGCTCACGCTGACCAAGCAGGCGCTGAATCACGTCGAGGAACTGCAAGGCAAGCGCGCGGCGATGGACGCGGCGTTCGCGTGGCATCACTTCGCGCATGCGCACAACGAGCTCGTCAGCGGCGACCGCCTCGGCGGTTACGACGCCCGCAGCATGGCGAGCTCGCAACGCCAGCCGAACGGCGCGGACCGCGCGGACGCGCCGGCACCGGTCGCCGTCAACGGAGCCGCCGCATGAGCACGACACTTCACGGCCCGCTGCATACGCCGCTGTGCGACCTGCTCGGCTGCCGCTACCCGATCGTGCAGACCGCGATGGGCTGGGTGGCCGACGCGCGGCTCGTCGCCGCCACGAGCAACGCCGGCGGATTCGGCTTCCTGGCCGGGGCGACGCTCGAACCGGAGCAGGTCGAGGCCGAGATCCTGAAGGTGAAGTCGCTGACGGATCGGCCGTTCGGCATCAACTTCCACATGTTCCAGAAGAACGCCGCGCAGGTGGTCGATCTCGCGATCGAGCACCGGCTGCGCGCGGTCAGCTACGGGCGCGGCCCCGATGCGAAGACGATCCGCCGTTTCAAGGATGCCGGCATCGTCTGCATGCCGACCGTCGGCGCGCCGAAGCATGCGGCGAAGGCCGTCGAACTCGGCGCGGACATCGTGACGGTGCAGGGCGCGGAAGGCGGCGGCCACACGGGCGCGGTGCCGACCACGCTGCTGCTGCCGAAGGTGCTCGACGCGGTGCGCGTGCCGGTCGTCGCGGCCGGTGGCTTCTTCGACGGGCGCGGACTGGCGGCCGCGCTCGCGTACGGCGCGGCCGGCATCGCGATGGGGACGCGCTTCCTGATGAGCGCGGAATCGCCGGTGCCGCGCGCGACGCTCGAGCGCTACGTGGCGGTCGGCGACCCGGCGCGCATCCGCGTGTCGGACGCGCTCGACGGGCTGCCGCAACGAATGATCGACAACCCGTACCTGCTGAAGCTCGAACGCTTCGGCCCGCTGCGCCGCACGTGGTTCGCGCTGAAGACGGCCGACGCGTGGCGGCGCCAGAACGGGCTGAGCAGGGCCGACATGCTCGGCCTCGCGATCAAGGCGCTGCGCTCGCACGACTACACGGCCAGCCAGACGCTGATGGCCGCGAACGCGCCGTTCCTGATCCAGCGCGCGATCGTCGAAGGCCGCCCCGACGAAGGCGTGCTGCCGAGCGGCCAGGCGGCCGCGATGATCGGCGCGATCGAATCGTGCGATGCACTGATCGCGCGAATCGTCGCGGAAGCCGGCGAGCGGCTCGACGCACTGGCCGCGTTGCGCGGCGCGGCAGCGACGCAGGCCGCATGACGAACATCACAGGGAGGCAATGGAGATGGCAGCAACCAATCAACCGGCCGGCGCGATGCCGTTCCGGATCGATCGCGCGGACGGCATCGCCGAGCTGGTGATCGCCCATCCGCCGGTGAACGCGCTCGACGCGCACGGCTGGCAGGCGCTGTCCCGCGCGCTCGACGCGCTCGGCGAGGACGACGACGTGCGCGTGATCGTCGTGCGCGGCGAAGGCCGCGGCTTTTGCGCGGGCGTCGACATCAAGGAGCTGGCCGCGCATCCGGAGCGGATCGTGGCGGTCAACGCGGGCAACTACGAGACGTTCCGCGCGGTGCACCGCAATCCGAAGCCGGTGATCGCGGCGGTGCACGGCTTCGTGCTCGGCGGCGGGATCGGCATCTGCGGCGCGGCGGACATCGTCGTCGCGGCCGACTGCGCGCGTTTCGGCGTGCCCGAGATCGACCGCGGTGCGATGGGCGGCGGCGCGCACCTGCAGCGGCTGTTCGGCGTGCAGAAGGTGCGCGCGATGTACTTCACCGGCGACATGATCGACGCGGCCGAAGCGTACCGGCTCGGCGCGCTCGAGCAGGTGGTGACGCGCGACGCGCTGCGCGACGCGGCGCTCGCGATCGCCCGCAAGATCGCCGCGAAGAGCCCGGCGATGGTGCGGCTCGCGAAGGAGGCGCTGAGCGGCGTCGAGGACGGCGATCTCGAAGACAAGTACCGCTGGGAGCAGGGCTTCACGCTGCAGGCATACATGACGAACGATTCGACGGAAGCGCGCGCCGCGTTCGTCGAGAAGCGCGACGCGCATTTCGACGCACGCGCCAGCGCCGCGGAGGCACGCGCATGAACCTGACCTATACGCCGCAACAGCAGGCGTTTCGCGCGGAAATCCGTGCATGGCTCGCCGCGCACGTGCCGCGCGAGCGGCTGCCGAGCTTCGACACCGAGGCAGGCTTCGCCGCGCACCGCCAATGGGAGCGCACGCTGCACTCGGGCCGCTGGAGCATGGTCACGTGGCCGCGCGAGCTGGGCGGGCGCGGCTGCGACCTGATCGAATGGCTGATCTTCGAGGAAGAGTACTGGCGCGCGGATGCGCCGATGCGCGTGAACCAGAACGGCATCTTCCTGCTCGGGCCGACGTTGATGGATTTCGGCACGGATGCGCAGAAGGCGCGCTTCCTGCCCGCGATGGCGGCCGGCGAGCACGTGTGGGCGCAGGGCTGGTCGGAGCCGAACGCGGGCTCGGACATGGCCGCGATCCGCACGACCGCCACCCGGATCGGCGACGAATACGTGCTGAACGGCCAGAAGATCTGGTCGACCCGCGCGGTGTGGGCCGACTGGCTGTTCGGGCTGTTCCGCAGCGATCCCGAATCGACGCGTCACCACGGCTTGACGTTCCTGATGGTGCCGCTGTCCGCGCCCGGCATCACGGTGCGGCCGATCCGCCAGCTGAACGGGCAGACCGGCTTCGCGGAGATTTTCTTCGACGACGTGCGCGTGCCGGTCGAGAACCGGCTCGCGGCCGAAGGCGCCGGCTGGCAGGTCGCGATGGCGACGGCCGGTTTCGAGCGCGGGCTGATGCTGCGTTCGCCCGCGCGCTTCCAGCGCACCGCGCAGGCGTTGCGCGACCTGTATCTCGCGCACCGCGACAGCGCGGACCGCGATCCGACGCTGCGCGAACGCGTGGTGCAGGCCTGGATGGACGCGCAGGCGTATGCGCTGTCGACCTATGCGACCGCGAGCCGGCTGCTGAAGGGCGGCCACATCGGCGCGGAGTCGAGCACCAACAAGGTGTTCTGGTCGGAGCTCGACCTGCGCATGCATCAGACCGCGCTCGACATCCTCGGCGCGCATGGCGAGGTCGTCGCGCAGACGGCCGCGCAGCACGCGACGCTCGGCCACTGGCTCGACGGTTTCCTGTTCGCGCAGGCCGGCACGATCTACGCGGGCACCAACGAGATCCAGCGCAACATCGTCGCCGAACGGATGCTCGGCATGCCGCGCGCGTAAGCGCGCCGGCGACACTCACTGAACGGACATCGTATGGATTTCGTATTCGATGAAGACCAGGAAGCGCTCGCGGACAGCGTGAAGCGCCTGCTGATGACCGAGATGACGCCCGAGCTGATCCGCGAGCTGTGGGCGACGCCGACCGGGCGCTCGGATGACCTGTGGGCATTGTTCGCGTCGCAGGGGCTGACCGCCGTGTCGGTGCCCGAAGCACACGGCGGCCTCGGCCTGACCGAAGCGGAATGGGCGCTGCTCGCGCAGGCCTACGGCTATTTCGGCAGCCCCGAGCCGCTGCTCGACACGGCGCTCGTGTCGGCCGGCGTGCTGGCGCGGCTGCCCGCGAGCGACTGGCGCGACGCGCTGCTGCGCGACATCGCCGAAGGGCGGGCGCGCGTCGCGCTCGTGCATCCGGTGAACCCGTATGCGGCCGACGTGCATGTCGCGGACACGCTGCTGTGCGAACACCGCGGCGAGCTGCACCGCGTCGATCCCGCGCAGTGCGCATGGCGCACGGTCGACAGCGTCGACCCGTCGCGGCGCCTGTTCACGCTCGACTGGGAGCCGTCGGCGGCCACCCGCATCGCGAGCGCCGACGAAGCCGCGCCGCTGCTGAACCGCGCGCTCGACCATGGCGCGTTCGCGGTCGCCGCGCAACTGCTCGGCCTCACGCAGCGCGTGCTCGACGTCGCGATCGACTACAGCGCGCAGCGCAAGCAGTTCGGCAAGGCGATCGGCTCGTACCAGGCGCTCAAGCATTTGCTCGCCGACGTCGCCATCCGCTACGAGTTCGCACGGCCGGTGGTCGCGCGCGCCGCGCAGGCGATCGCCGACGATCACCCGCAGCGCGCGGTGTTCGTGTCGCACGCGAAGCTCGCCGCGATGTCGGCCGCGCAACTGGCCGCGCGCCACGCGATGCAGGTGCACGGCGCGATCGGCTACACGTGGGAGCTGGATCTGCAGATCTTCATGAAGCGCATCTGGGCGCTGTCCGGCAGCTGGGGCGACAGCGCGTTCCACAAGGCCCGCGTGGCCGACGCGATCCTCGGCGACGCATTGCCGATCGGCCCCGCGCAGACCTTCGATTTCGAGGAAACGAACCGATGAAACAAGCCTATATCGTCGACGCGCTGCGCACGCCCACCGGCCGCCGCAAGGGCGGGCTCGCGCACGTGCATGCGGCGGACCTCGGCGGTTTCGTGCTGAAGACGCTCGTCGAGCGCAACGCGATCCCGGCCGACGAATACGACGACGTGGTGTTCGGCTGCGTCGATACGATCGGCCCGCTCGCGGGCAACATCGCGCGCACCTGCTGGCTCGCGGCCGGGCTGCCGCTGCAGGTGCCGGGCGTGACGGTCGACCGCCAGTGCGGCTCGTCGCAGCAGGCCGTGCACTTCGCCGCGCAGGCCGTGATGAGCGGCGTGCAGGACGTGGTCGTCGCCGGCGGCGTGCAGACGATGACGCAGATCCCGATCTCGTCCGCGATGACCTGCGCGGCGCCGCTCGGCTTCACCGATCCGCTCTCGGGCAGCGCCGGCTGGCGCGCGCGCTTCGGCGACGCGCCGGTGTCGCAGTTCGTCGCCGCGCAGCGGATCGCCGATCACTGGAACCTGTCGCGCGACGCGATGGAGCGTTACGCGCTGGAGAGTCACCGCCGCGCGGTCGCGGCGATCGAGGCCGGTCATTTCAAGCGGGAGATCGTGCCGTTCGAAGGGGTGATGCATGACGAGACGCCGCGCCCCGACACGTCGCTCGACAAGATGGCGACGCTCGAACCGCTGACGCCGGGCGGCTCGCTGACGGCCGCCGTCGCGAGCCAGACCTGCGATGCGGCCGCGGCGCTCCTGATCGTGTCGGAGGAGGCGCTCAAGCGCTACGACCTCACGCCGCGCGCACGCATTCATCACCTGAGCGTGCTCGGCGACGATCCGCTGTGGATGCTCACCGCGCCGATTCCGGCGACCCGGGCTGCGTTGAAGAAGAGCGGGCTCGATCTGGCGCGGATCGACGTCGTCGAGCTGAACGAGGCGTTCGCGTCGGTTGCGCAGGCGTGGCTGGCCGATACGCGTTTTCCGCACGAAAAGACCAACCCGAACGGCGGCGCGATCGCGCTCGGCCATCCGCTCGGCGCAACCGGCGCGCGGCTGATGACGACGCTGTTGCACGAGCTGGAACGCACGGGCGGCCGCTACGGGCTGCAGACGATGTGCGAAGGCGGCGGCCTCGCGAACGTCACGATCATCGAGCGCCTGTGAGCGCGTCACTTTCACCATCTCAGGACCCACGAGGCACCAGCATGGGAATCTGCAACGGACGCACCGTCATCATCACCGGCGCGGGCGGCGGGCTCGGGCGCGAATACGCGCTCGCGTTCGCGGCCGAGGGCGCGGCGGTCGTCGTCAACGACATCCGGCACGACGCCGCGCAGGCCGTGTGCGACGAGATCGCGCGGCGCGGCGGCCGCGCGCTCGCGAATTCGGACGACATCACCCGGGTCGACACGGCGCAGCGGATCGTCGATGCCGCACGCGCTGCGTTCGGCGACGTGCACGTGCTCGTCAACAACGCGGGCATCTGCCGCGACAAGATGTTCACGAGCATGACCGAAACCGACTGGGACGACGTGATGCGCGTGCATTTGCGCGGCCACTTCTGTCTGTCGAGCGTGCTGGCACGCGCGTGGCGCGACGCCGCGAAGGCCGGTAACCCGGTCGACGCGCGGATCGTCAACACGAGTTCGGGCGCCGGGCTGCAAGGCTCGATCGGCCAGTCGAACTACGGCGCGGCAAAGGCGGGGATCGCCGCGCTCACGCTGATGCAGGCGGCGGAACTCCAGCGCTATGGCGTGCGCGTGAACGCGCTGGCGCCGGCCGCGCGCACGTCGATGACCGAAGGCGTGTTCGCCGACATGATGAAGAAGCCCGAGGACGGCGGCTTCGATTATTTCGATCCGGCCAACGTCGCGCCGCTGGTGGTGTGGCTCGGCAGCGCGCAGTCGGCCGACGTGACGGGCCAGGTGTTCGAGGTCGCGGGCGGGATGATCGCGGTCGCCGAAGGCTGGCGCACCGGCCCCCGTGTCGATCGCGGCGCGCGCTGGGCGGCGGCAGAGGTTGGCCCGGCGGTTGCTCGACTGCTGGCCGACGCGCGGCCCGCGCAGCGCGTGTACGGGAGCTGACCGATGGATCTGGCGCTCACCGACGAACAGGCGATGATCCGCGACGCGGCGGCCGACGTGCTCGCCGAACGCAGCGCGTCCGCCGACGTACGCCGCGCGATCGAGCAATCGGCCGGCCGCGACGATGCGCTGTGGGCCGCGCTCGCGGGCGAGCTCGGCTGGAACGCGCTTGCGCTGCCGGAAGCGGCGGGCGGGCTCGGGCTCGGCGCGGTCGAGCAGACGGTGCTGATGGAGCAGCTCGGCCGGCGCGTCGCGTGCGTGCCGTATTTTTCGACCGCGTGCCTGGCGGCGACCGCACTGGCTGGCTGCCGCGAGGCGGCCGACGCCACCGGCTGGCTTGCAAAGATCGCCGAAGGCGCGTGCAGCGCGACGCTGGCGCTGCCATTCGAGATGCCCGCAGGTTCGTGGTCGTTGCCGGTCGTCGCGGAAGAGGCCGCGAGCGGCTACGCGCTGTCCGGCGAGATCGCGCAGGTGATCGACGGCGTGCGCGCCGATCTGCTGCTGATTCCCGCCCGGATCGCGAACGAAGGGCAGTCGATCGGTTTGTTCGCGATCGACGTCGCAACGGCAACGGGCCTGACCGTCACGCCGCTCGACACGCTCGATGCGACGCGGCCGATCGCGCGCATCGTCCTCGACGAAACGCGCGTGAGCCGCGACGCGCTGCTCGCCGTCGGCGCCGCCGCGGCCCGGACGATGGAACGCACCGCCTGGTTCGCGGCGCTCGCGCTGGCCGCCGAACAGCTCGGCGGCGCGCAGCAATGCCTCGACCTGACGCTCGACTACACGAGCCAGCGCGTGCAGTTCGGCCGGGCGATCGCGTCGTTCCAGGCCGTCAAGCATCGATGCGCGCAGATGATGGTGCTGATCGAAGCGGCGCGTTCGGCCGTACTCGGCGCCGCGCACGCATGGGATGCCGAAACCGGCGCGATGCCGGGCGCCGCGTTGCGCGCCGACATCGCGGCCGCGAAGGCCGCCGCGAACGATGCGTATGCGTTCTGCGCGCAGGAAGCGATCCAGCTGCATGGCGGTGTCGGTTTCACGTGGGAATACGACCCGCATCTCTATTTCAAGCGCGCACAGGCGTCGAGCGCTCAGTTCGGCAGCACGCCGCACCTGCTCGAATGGATCGCATCCCGTGCGATCGACGGCGGCGCATCGCCGCGCGACGAAGCCCGGGCAGCGTCGCCGGTTTCGATCGCCACGCGTGCATCGGTCGCGCGCGCAGGAGCCCTCCAATGAACAGCGAAACGCGTGAACGGCAATTGCGGCACGAAGTGGCGGACTGGGTGCAATCGCACCTGACCGGCGAATTCGCATGCCTGAAATACCGCGGCGGCCCCGGCGACGAGGAAGCGTGGCCCGCGTTGCGCAAGGCGTGGGAGCGCGAACTGGCCAACGGCGGCTGGACCGGCCTCGGCTGGCCGACCCGCCAGGGCGGCCGCGGCTTCTCGGTCGCCGAGCAGGTGATCTTTCACGAGGAATATGCGCGCGCCGGCGGCCCCGGACGGATGGGCCACATCGGCGAAGGGCTGCTTGGGCCGACGCTCGTCGCGTGCGGCACCGACGACCAGCGTGCGCGCTTCCTGCCCGGCATCCTGGCCGGCACGCAGTTCTGGTGCCAGGGCTACTCGGAGCCCGGCGCGGGTTCGGACCTCGCCAACGTGCGCACGCGCGCCGAGCAGGACGCGGACGGCGCGTGGCGCGTGCACGGCCAGAAGGTATGGACGTCGCTCGCGCACGATTCCGACTGGATCTTCGTGCTCGCCCGCACCGATCCCGCGTCGACGGGCAACAAGGGGCTGTCGTTCCTGCTGATGCCGCTCGACCAGCCGGGCATCGAGATCCGGCCGATCAGGCAGCTCAACGGCGGCGCGGAATTCAACGAGGTGTTCTTCGACGGCGCGCGGGCCGACGCACGCGATCTGGTCGGCGCGGCCGGCGACGGCTGGCGGATCGCGATGACGCTGCTCGGCTTCGAGCGCGGGATGTCGACGCTCGGCCAGCAGATGCAGTTCGTCCGCGAACTCGAATGGGTGATCGACGCGGCGCGCGAATCGGGCGCGGACCGCGACCCCGTGCTGCGCCAGCGGATCGGCCGCGCGTGGGCCGGGCTGCGCGTGATGCGCTACAACGCGCTGCGGATGCTGTCCGGCGCGGACGATGCCGACGGCGGCTCGGGTGCGTCGCTGCGGCGCGAGGCGCTCATCTACAAGTACTTCTGGTCGAACTGGCACCGCGATCTCGGCCAGCTCGCGATGGACGCACTCGGCCCGCGCGCGAACGTGCTCGATCCGGCCGACGACAAGCTCACCCATCTGCAGCGCGTATTCCTGTTCTCCCGCGCGGACACGATCTACGCGGGCACCAACGAAATCCAGCTCAACATCATGGCCGAGCGCGGGCTCGGCATGCCAAGAGAACCACGAGGCACAGCATGACCGAACCCCAGATCCAGAAAGCGCCGGCATACGTTCCCGGCCATCAGTTGCTCGCCGGCAAATCGGTGTTGATCACGGCTGCCGCGGGCGCCGGCATCGGCTTCGCGGCCGCGCGCCGCTGCGCGGAGGAAGGCTGCCGCGCGCTGTTCATTTCGGATATCCACGACAAGCGCCTCGCACAGGCCGTCGAGACGCTGCGCGCGGAAACCGGGCTGCAGCAGGTCCATGGCCGCCTGTGCAACGTCGCGGTCGAGGCCGACGTGCAGGCGCTGGTCGCCGAAGCGCAGGACAGGCTCGACGGCGTCGACGTGCTGATCAACAACGCCGGGCTCGGCGGATCGACCCGCATCGTCGATATGGACGATGCCGAATGGTCGCGCGTGATCGACATTAGCCTCACTGGGACGTTCCGGATGACGCGCGCGATGCTGCCGCACATGCAGGCCCGCGGCCGCGGCGCGATCGTCAACAACGCATCGGTGCTCGGCTGGCGTGCGCAGGCGGAACAGGCGCACTACGCGGCGGCGAAGGCGGGCGTGATGGCGCTCACGCGCTGCGCGGCGCTCGAGGCGTCGCCGTACGGCGTGCGCATCAACGCGGTCGCGCCGAGCATCGCGATGCACGATTTTCTGAAGAAGTCGGCTCCGGCCGATTTGCTGAATCAACTGGCGTCGTGCGAAGCCTTCGGGCGCGCCGCCGAAGTCTGGGAGGTTGCGAACGTGATGGTGTTCCTGGCAAGCGATTACGCGTCGTACATGACGGGCGAAGTGCTGTCGGTCAGCAGCCAGCACGCATGATGGATACGACCCTCGACTCCGTCCGCGCGACGCCGCGCGTGTTCGCGCATCCCGGCGAACTCGCGGCCGCCGTCGGCGACACGCTCGGCGCGAGCGCGTGGCTCGCGATCGACCAGATCCGCATCGACGGCTTCGCCGATGCGACGGGCGATCACCAGTGGGTGCACGTCGATCCGGTGCGTGCGAAGGACGGCCCGTTCGGCGCGTGCATCGCGCACGGCTACCTGACGCTGGCGCTCGTCAATCATTTCCTGCCGCAGATCGTGCGCATCGACGGCGCGCGGCTCGGCGTCAACTACGGCTGCGACAGGATCCGTTTTCCCGCGCCGGTGAAGGTCGGCGCACGCGTGCGCGGCGTGGGCGAGCTGCTGCGCGTCGAGCCGCTCGACGGCGGCGTGCAGGCATGGATTCGCGTGACCGTCGAGATCGACGGCGAGGCCAGGCCCGGCTGCGTGGCCGACACGATCAGCCGCTATTACTTCTAGTTTCCGATTCAGAGAGCCAGCACATGGAAGACGCAGTCATCGTTTCCGTCGCACGCACGCCGATCGGCAAGGCGTTTCGCGGCATGTTCAACGACACCGAGGCGCCCGCGCTGGGCGGCCACGTCGTGCGCGCCGCGCTCGAACGCGCGGGCGTCGCGCCGGCCGACGTCGACGACGTGCTGATCGGCTGCGCCGCGCAGCAGGGCACGCAGGGCTACAACATCGGCCGTCTGTCGGCCGCGGCGGCCGGGCTGCCGGCGTCGGTGCCGGGGATGGCGATCGACCGCATGTGCTCGTCGGGCCTGATGTCGATCGCGAGCGCGGCGCGCAGCATCGGCGCGGGCGATGCGCGAATCGTCGTCGCGGGCGGCGTCGAGTCGATCTCGCTCACGCAGAACAAGCACAAGAACGCGTATCGCGCGCGTTCGCAGGCCGTGCTCGAGCACCAGCCCGACGCGTACATCGCGATGATGGAAACGGCCGAGATCGTGTCGCGCCGCTACGGCATTTCGCGCGCGGCGCAGGACGCATTCGCGCTGCAGAGCCACCAGCGCACCGCCGGCGCGCAGGCAGCCGGCCGCTTCGACGCGGAAATCGCGCCGCTCGACGTGCGGCGCGCGCTGTTCGACAAGGAAGGCAATCCGGCCGGCCACGAAGCGGTGCGCGCGGCGCGCGACGAGGGCGTGCGCGCCGACACGACGGCCGAGCGGCTCGCGGGGCTGAAGCCGTCGTGGAGCGGCGGCAAGCTCGTCGAGCAGGGCGAGTTCGTGACCGCGGGCAACGCATCGCAGCTGTCGGACGGCGCGGCGGCCGTGGTCGTGATGTCGCGCGCCGAGGCGACGCGTCGCGGGCTGACGCCGCTCGGCGCGTTCCGCGGCCTCGCGGTGGCAGGCTGCGCGCCGGACGAGATGGGTATCGGCCCGGTGTTCGCGATTCCGAAGCTGCTGGCGCGCTTCGGGATGACCGTGGCCGACGTCGGGTTGTGGGAGCTGAACGAGGCATTCGCGTGCCAGGCGCTGTACTGCCGCGACACGCTCGGCATCCCGGACGACCGGTTGAACGTGGACGGCGGCGCGATCGCGCTCGGCCATCCGTTCGGGATGTCGGGCACGCGGATGACGATGCACGCGTTGCTCGAAGGCGCGCGGCGCGGTGTGCGGCACGCGGTCGTGACGATGTGCATCGGCGGCGGGATGGGGGCGGCCGCGCTGTTCGACGTCGGCGCATAACGTCCGGTAGCGGCACGCGGACGAGCCGCGCCGCACGAGCGGCCATCCATTCAGGACCCTTCGAGGCCGCGGCAACGACCGACGGCCCGGAGACTGGCGGCCGACGGTGGCCGGCGTTTCGGCGCCTGCCGCCGTCGACCGCAGACACAGGAGACAAGCATGAAACGAACCTTGCCCGGACTCGCGATATCGGCGCTCGTGCTCGGCGCCGCGCTGTTCGCATTCTCGCCGCGCCCGCTGCCGGCGTTCCCGGTCACCGCGATCCATGCCGACCGATTGCAGATCAACGGGCTCGCCCGTGCCGGCACGACGCGCATCGTCGCGGTCGGCGAGCGCGGCGTGATCCTGCTGAGCGACGACGCGGGTGCGCACTGGCGGCCGGCGGCGATCGCGCGCGACCCGGCATCGACGCTCACGCAGGTCCGCTTCATCACGCCGACGCTCGGGGTCGCGGTCGGCCACGACGGGCGGATCGTGCGCAGCGACGACGCGGGCATGCACTGGCGCGAGGTGCACATCGACCACGACCATTCCGATCCGCTGTTGTCGATCTGGGGTACCGCCGACGGCCCGCTGTTCGCGGCCGGCAGCTTCGGCCAGCTGCTGCGCTCGGACGATGCGGGTGTCAACTGGCAGACGGTGAAGACGCCGGCCGGCGACCGCCACCTGAACGCGATCGTCGGTGACGGCCGCGGCAACCTGCTGGTCGCGGGCGAGAGCGGCACGCTGCTGCGCTCGGCCGACAACGGCGTCACGTGGGACAAGCCGCCGTCGCCGTACGCGGGTTCGCTGTTCGGCGCGCTGATGCTCGCGAACGGCGACTGGGTCGCATACGGGATGCGCGGCAACGTGGTGCGCAGCACCGATCACGGCGCGACCTGGACGCACGTCGACAGCCACGTGCCGGTGTCGTATTTCGGCGCGACGCAGCTCGCGGATGGCGAACTCGTGCTGGTCGGCCAGGGCGGCGCGATCGTCGTGTCGAAAGACGGCGGGCTGACTTTCGACGTACGCAAGCTCGGCGGCGTGCAGAGCCTCGCGGCCGTGCTCGACATGGGGCACGGCGCGCTGCTGCTCGGCGGCGAATCCGGCGTCGCGCCGCTCGCCGTGTTGCCGTCCTGACGCGCGGCCCGGCGGCCGCGATCGATGCAGCCGCCGTTTTTCGCCCGTATCCGTTCGTTTCGCATCGCCCGTCCGTCCCGACACGAGAACTCCATGAACGACCTGTCCCGTCCCCCTGAAGCCGTTTCCGCGTCGCGCCTCGCCACGTTCGTCGAGCGCTGCGCCAACACGATCATCCGCCGGCGCCGGCTGCTGATGCTGCTGTGCGTCGCGGTGACGCTCGCGCTCGGGCTGTCCGCGACGCGGCTGAAGCTCGATCCGGGCTTCAACAAGATGATCCCGATGCAGCACCCGTACATGCAGGTGTTCGAACGCTACGCGGGGGCGTTCCCCGGCGCGAACACGATCCTCGTGAGCCTGCGCTGGAAGGGTGACGGCGACATCTACAACCAGACCTTCATGGACGCGCTGCGCCACGCGACCGACGACGTGTTCTTCATCCCCGGCGTGAACCGTTCGCGCGTGTTCTCGCTGTTCACGCCGAACGTCCACTACACCGAGGTGACCGAGGCCGGTTTTCGCGGCGACGTGGTGGTGCCCGGCCAGTTCTCGAGCGCGAACCCGGACGATCTCGCGAAGGTGCGCCGCAACGTCGCGAGATCGGGGCAGATCGGCCGGCTGGTCGGCAACGACCTGAAGTCGGCGCTGATCCGCGCGGAACTGCGCGAGACCGATCCCGCGACCGGCAAGCGGCTCGACTACAGCGCGGTCGCGCACCAGCTGGAGGAGATTCGCGCGAAGTACGCGAAACGGGGCATCGACGTGAACATCATCGGCTTCGCGAAGCTGGTGGGCGACGTCGAAGCCGGGATCGCCGGCGTGATGGCGTTCTTCGCGCTCGCGTTCCTCGTCACGGCCGCGCTGCTGTTCGCGTATACGCGTTCGCTGAAGACCACCGCGCTGGCGCTCGTCGTCGCGCTGCTGCCGGTCGTCTGGCTGCTCGGCGCGCTGCCGCTGCTCGGGCTCGGCATCGACCCGATGTCGATCCTCGTGCCGTTCCTGATCTTCTCGATCGGCGTGTCGCACGCGGTGCAGATGACCAACGCGTGGAAGCAGGCGCTGGTGCGCGGCGCGTCGTCGGTCGACGCCGCGCGCGACGCGTTCCGCAAGCTGTTCGTGCCGGGCACCGTCGCGCTGCTGACCAACGCGCTCGGCTTCATGGTGATCATGCGGATCAGGATCGACATCGTGCGTGAACTCGGCATCACCGCATGCCTTGGCGTGCTGCTGATGATCGTGACCAACAAGGTGTTCCTGCCGATCCTGCTGTCGTACACGCGGCTCGAGCCCGGCACGCTGGCGCGCGCGCAGCGCACCGCGGCGGCCGGCGGCAGCCGGATGTGGTCGCGCTTCGCGGTGTTCGCGCGGCCGGCGCCGGCGCTCGGCGTGTTCGCGGTGGCGCTCGCGCTGCTCGCGTACGGCACGCTCGAATCGCGCCGGCTGGAGATCGGCGACATCGGCACCGGCGCGCCGGAGCTGCGCGCGAACTCGCGCTACAACGTCGACAACGCGGCGATCACGCACCAGTACAACATCGGCGTGGACGTACTGTCGGTGATCGTCGAGACGACCGGCTTCGACGACGCATGCCTGCATTACCCGGTGATGAGCGCGATCGAACGGTTCGAGATGAACATGCGCGGCGTGGCCGGCGTGCAGTCGGTGACGAGCGTGGCGTCGCAGGGCAAGGTGTTCATCGCCGCGTTCAACGAAGGCAACCCGCGCTGGGCCGCGCTGCCGCGTTCCAGCGACGGGCTCACGCAGGGCGCCAACGCGTTCGATCCCGACAACGGGATGAACACCGCGAACTGCAAGGCGATCCAGGTCCTGATCTACACGAAGAACCACGAAGGCACGACCATCGCGCACATCGTCGACGAGATCAAGCGCTTCGCGGCCGAGAATCCGACGCCGAACGTCGCGTTCCGGCTCGCGGGCGGCAACGTCGGCGTGATGGCCGCGACCAACGAGGCGGTCGGCGACGCGGAGATCGCGATGCTGCTGTCGATCTTCGGCGCGATCGCGCTGCTCTGCGCGCTCACGTTCCGCTCGTGGCGCGCGGTGCTGTGCATCATCGTGCCGCTCACGCTCGTGTCGATCCTGTGCAACGCGGTGATGGCGCGGCTCGGCATCGGGCTGAAGGTCGCGACGCTGCCGGTGATCACGCTCGGCGTGGGCGTCGGCGTCGACTACGGGATCTACCTGTACGAGCGCCTGCAGCACGACCTCCGCCACGGCGCGAGGCTGCCGGACGCGTTCGCCGATGCGATGCGCCAGCGCGGCACGGCGGCGCTGTTCACGGCCGTCACGATGTTCATCGGCGTCGGCACGTGGGCGTTCTCCGCGCTGAAGTTCCAGGTCGACATGGGCGTGCTGCTCGCGTTCATGTTCCTCGTGAACCTGTTCGGCGCGGTGTTCCTGCTGCCCGCGCTCGCCGCGTGGCTCGGCGTCGAGCGTGCCGAGCGCCGCCTGCCGAAGCAGCAGCCGTCGCCGGCGACCCCCGCGCCGCCGCAGCCGGCGCCCGCACTCGAACACGGCAACCCGGTGCGCTGAACGGCGCGCCGATTTTCCCCGCGCGCGGCGGCCGCCGCGCGCTCTCCACAAGAGGAGTCAACCCACATGTCCGCACGCCCTTACAAGATCGAAGCCCAGCCGCTCGCGCAGCGCTATGCGCGCGGCTGGCACTGCCTCGGCCTCGCCCGCGACTACCAGGACGGCAAGCCGCATACGCTGAACATCTTCGGCCGCAAGCTCGCCGCGTTCGCCGATTCGACCGGCAAGGTCAACGTCGTCGACGCCTATTGCCCGCACATGGGCGCCGACCTGAGCCTCGGCACGGTCCAGGGCGACACCCTCGTGTGCCCGTTCCACGGCTGGGCGTGGAACGGCGAAGGCCAGTGCGCGTCGATTCCGTACTGCAAGCGGATTCCGCCGAAGGCGCGCATCGGCGCGTGGCCGACCTGCGAGGAAAACAACCTGCTGTTCGTGTGGAACGACCCGGAAGGCCATGCGCCGCCGGCCGAGGTCGCGATTCCGCGCCTCGACGTGTGTTTCTCGGACGAATGGTCGGGCTGGGTCATCGACAAGATGGTGATCCACGCGAATTGCCGCGAGCTGGTCGACAACATCTCGGACGTCGCGCACTTCGCGACCGTGCACCGTGCGCCGATCGACTATTTCGCGAACCTGTTCGAGCACCACAAGGCGACGCAGTTGTTGGTCGGCCGCAGCGAGAAGCTCGGCGGCGACAGCCTGACCGCGCTGTCGACCTATTTCGGGCCGGCCGTGCACATCACGCAGATGACGGGGCAGAGCAACGGGCAGCCGATCCATTCGGTGCTGCTGAACTGCCACGTGCCGATCGACATGAACAGCTTCGAGCTGCGGTACGGCGTGATCGTGAAGAAGGTGGCCGGACTGTCCGACGAGCAGAACATGGAGATCGCGAATGCGTACGTGAAGGAAGCGCAGCGCGCGTTCTACGAGGACGTGGACATCTGGCACAGCAAGACGCGGATCGACAACCCGCTGCTGTGCGAAGGCGACGGCCCGCTGTACCAGATGCGCGACTGGTATTCGCAGTTCTACCTGGACGTGGCCGACGTGCGGCCCGCGAGCGTCGCGCGCAAGGCGTTCGAGATGCGCATTCGCGAAGGCGACGCGCCGCCGGCGCTGCATCACGTGTTCGAGCCGCAGTAAGAAAGGGGCAGGCTGGCCGGAAAAGAGGGGCGCATCGAAAGCGCGTCGATCGGCCGGCAACACCCGCCGCAGAAGGCGCGCCGGGCGCCTGCGCTTGTGCGCCGCACCAAAAGAACTTGACGAAACGGTCGCTACCGCGTAGTGTCCGAGACCGAAGTCGTCAAGAAGTTCGATTGCTCATCATTGGCCGCACACCGTGCGGCAGTCGTTGGTCTCTCCCTCTTTGATTCTTTCTGTGCCCGTCGCGGGCGCATGTTCACCATTCGTCATTTGTATTAAGGAAGTATTTGTGGATACCGGTACCGTCAAGTGGTTCAACGAAACCAAGGGCTTTGGTTTCATTTCCCCGGACAACGGCGGCGACGATCTGTTCGCCCATTTCTCGGAAATTCGCGGCACGGGCTTCAAGACCCTGGCCGAAGGCCAGAAGGTCAGCTTCGAAGTGAAGCGTGGCCCGAAGGGTCTGCAAGCGTCGAACATCACGCCGCAGTAAGCCGCATCGGCAGCGGTCGCCGATCGGCGGCCGGTGCCGGATGGAGTATCGCGCGGGGCGCTGCCTGACGGCGGCCTGTGCGTTCCGATGCGCACGACCGATGCATCGCGACATTCACGATGCATCGGTCGTGACGCCTCCCTCATCGCATGCCTGAACCGCATGCGACGCAACGCCCTCGCGAAGCGCAAGCCGTTTTGCGAGCGCATCACCGCTTCAACGCATCAACCCGAGCAGACCGCCGCCATGCCGTAGCTGGCGCGGTCCCGACTTGCGCGGCGCTGCTGGCGCCGCAGCCACCGACCGCCCGAACGTCGCAACGCGCCGGGCTCCGATCGCAAGACAGGCCCGAGGCCCGTCTGAACGAACCGATCCCGGCAGCCTGCCGGCCGCCGTCCCGTTTGCGGGAATCGGCGCCGGGCAGTCGCCGGCCGCGGTCAATCACCTTGTCTGGAGGAATTGGTTTGGCAAAAGAAGAACTGCTGGAACTGGACGGAATCGTCGACGAAGTGCTGCCGGACAGCAAATACCGTGTCACGCTGGAAAACGGCGTCGTGGTCGGCGCATATGCGTCGGGCCGCATGCGCAAGAACCACATCCGCATTCTCGCGGGCGATCGCGTGACGCTCGAACTGTCGGTGTACGACCTCACCAAGGGCCGCATCAACTTCCGGCACAAGGACGCGAATTCGCCGCGTCCGCCGCGAAGCGGGCAGCCGCGCCGCTAAGCGGCCACCATCGGTGCGCCGCAGCGCGCACCGATCGACACCCGTCCGGCCGCACGGCCGGACGAACCGGCTGAGCGGCGCACGGTGTGCCGTTCGCCGGTCGCCGGCGGCGCCATCGCGCCGCGGCGGCTTCTCCCGCCTTTGCCGGCGCCGTGCGTGTACCACGCTCAGGCGGCCGCGTCCTGCAGCAAGTCTCCCCGTTCCGAACCGCACGAGCCGGGCGAAACGCATCGTCGTCCGCATCGGCCGGCGACTGAACGCACCCGTTGCGACGTCGTTCGCCTGCGGCTTTACGCGCGGGCCGGCGCGGTCGTACACTCGTCGGCAATTCGCGGCCCGCACGCGGCTTTCAATCCCTTCGGTGCGGGCTCGTCACGACAACCTGCCGGACCGATTGTCCACAAAGGATCCGAGCATGAGTACCGCCCCGACGCCGGACCCGCGCGATGCACTGCCCGTGCGCGATGGCACGAGCCTGATCGCCTATCTGCACATCCTGAGGAAAGCGCATGCGGCGCTGGTTGGCCAGGATCACGCGCATCAGCGCTTCAGCGAGATCGTCACGCGCGGGCAGGCGCGCCAGTACAGCCAGTACATCGAGGAACTGATGCCGGTGCTGCTGCGCAAGCGCGCCGAGCACCGGGCGCGCAAACATGGCGGGAAGCACCATTGAGCGAACGGCGGGTGCGCATGTGTCGCGTCATGCCGCCCGCTGCACGCTGACCGCCGATACCGCCGCGCCCGTCAGTTGAACCGCCGCGCCGGCGAGCATCGCGACGCGCAGGCCGGCCGCGCCGCCATGCGCGGCTGCGAACGCCGTGCCGAGCACCGCGATGCCGAGCGTCGCGCCGGTCATTCGCGCGACGTTGACGAGCGCGCTGGCGGTGCCTGAACGCGCCGCGTCGACCGCACCGACCGCGACGGTCATCAGCGGGCCCGTCGCGATCCCCATCCCGAGCCCCGTCAACGCCAGCCCGATTTCGGCGCCGAGCAGGCTGGCTGACTCGGCCGATGCGCCGATCGCGGCGAGCCCGCTCGCGATCACCGCGACACCACCGGCCGTCGTCGCACGCGTGCCGATACGCTCCGACAACGGCCCCGACCACGGCGACACGACGACGAACACGAGCGCCATCGGCAGCAGCGCGAGCCCCGCGCCGGTCGAATCGAGGCGGCCGACGCTTTGCCACGTCAGCGGCAGCAGGAACAGCACGCCGTACATTCCGAACGTCATGCCGGTGGTCGCGGCGATCGCGCCGCGAAATGCGCTGATCCGGAAGAGGTCCAGCGGCACCAGCGCGGATTCGCCGTGGCGGCGCTCGATCGCCACGAACGCGGCGAACGACGCGACCGCGATGCAGCCGGCGATCGTGCCGGCGACCGGTGCGTCGCGGAACACGATCGCCGCATACGCGAGCGCGCCGAGCGCGAGTGCGCCCGCGACTTGCGCCGCACCGTCGAAATGACGGCCGTGCGGATCGGACGATTCGGGCACGGCCGGAATCGCGAGCAGCATCGCGGCGACGCTCAGCGGCACGACGACGAAAAAGATGCTGCGCCAGCCGAAGTGCCGGATCAGCACGCCGCCGAGCGTCGGGCCGAGCGCCATCGCGACGCCGTTGCACGCGGCCCAGATGCCGAGCGCGCGGCCGCGCGCGACCGGATCGCGCCACACGACGCGCACGATCGCAAGCGACGCCGGCAGTAACAACGCCGCGCCGACGCCGGCCAGCGCACGTGCGGCGATCAGCACCGATACCGATGGCGCGAGCGCGCACAGCAGCGACGCAAGCGTGAAAACGGCCGTGCCGGCCATGAAGATGCGGCGCCGGCCGTACAGGTCGGCGAGCAGGCCGCCGGTCAGCAGCAGCACCGCGTACGTGAGGTTGTAGCTGTCGACGACCCATTGCAATGCACCGACACCGGCGTGGAAATAGGCGCCGATGGCGCGCGTCGCGAGATTGACGACGGCCGTGTCGACCTGCGCGACGAGTACGGCGAGGCACAGGGTCAGCAGGGTGACGCCGCGCCGTTTGACGGCGCGCTCGGCCAGTGCGGCCAGTTCTCCGGTATGGGCCACGGGCGATGCTCCTCGGGTGTCGGACGTTCGAGCTTAGGGGCCGCCTGCTGACAGCGTGGTGTCAGCAGGCGGGCGCCCCGGGCGCGCGCAATCGACATGCCCGTGCATCCAACGACGAACGGGGCTTGCGCCCCGTTTCCGTTGGTTGGCCGTGAACGACCGCGTCGCCTACGCCGCCACCTCCCGCGCCCGCACCATCGTCAGCGCCGCGTCCTCGATCATGTCCTCCTGCCCGCCGACGAGCCGCTGACGGCCCAGCTCGACGAGGATGTCGCGCGCCGGAATTCCGTACTTCGCTTCCGCACGCTTCGCGAACAGCAGGAACGACGAGTAGACGCCCGCATAGCCGAGCGTCAGCGCGTCGCGGTCGAGACGGATCGGCGCATCCATGATCGGCACGACGAGATCCTCGGCGACGTCGGAAATCGCGAATACGTCGACGCCCGTTTCGATCCCCATCCGGTCGCACACCGCGACGAACACTTCCATCGGCGTGTTGCCCGCGCCGGCGCCGAGGCCGGCCGCCGCCGCGTCGATCCGGTTCGCGCCGGCGGCGACCGCCGCGACCGAATTTGCGACGCCCATCGCGAGGTTGTGGTGGCCGTGGAAGCCGAGCTCCGTCTCCGGCTTCAGCGCGTCGCGCACCTGGCCGATTCGCGCGGTCACGTCGTCGGGCAGCATGTGGCCGGCCGAATCGGTGATGTAGATGCAGTTCGCGCCGTACGACTCCATCAGCTTCGCCTGTACGACGAGCTGTGCCGGCGACGACATGTGCGCCATCATCAGGAAGCCGACCGTGTCGAGCCCGAGCGTGCGTGCGAGGCCGATATGCTGCTCGGACACGTCGGCCTCGGTGCAGTGCGTCGCGACGCGGATCGTGCCGACGCCGAGTGCGTGCGCCATGCGCAGGTGCTCGACGGTGCCGATGCCGGGCAGCAGCAGCGCGGACACCCGGGCCTGTTTCAGCTCCGGAATCACGGCGCTCAGGTACGCCTCGTCGGTGTGCGCGGGAAACCCGTAGTTGACCGACGCGCCGCCGAGGCCGTCGCCGTGCGTGACCTCGATCAGCGGCACGCCGGCCGCGTCGAGCCCGCGCGCGATGTCGCGCATCTGGTCGAGCGTGATCTGGTGGCGCTTCGGGTGCATCCCGTCGCGCAGCGACATGTCGTGGACGGTGATCTTCTTGCCTGCAAGTGACATCGTGTGGCTCCTCGGCTCAAGCGGTGGCGGCCGTCGCGGCCAGCATCTGTTCGGCGAAACGCTCGGCCGTGGCGGCCGCGGCGGCGGTCATGATGTCGAGGTTGCCCGCGTACTTCGGCAGGTAGTCCCCGAGCCCCTCGACTTCCATGAACACCGACACGCGATTGCCGTCGAACACCGGGCCGTTCTTCAACGTGTAGCCGGGCACGTAGCGTTGCACTTCCTTGACCATCGCATGCACGGACGCGGTGATCGCGTCGACGTCGGGCGGCCCGTCGGTCAGGCAGTGGATCGTGTCGCGCATGATCAGCGGCGGCTCGGCCGGGTTGATGACGATGATCGCCTTGCCCTTGCGTGCGCCGCCGACCTGTTCGATCGCGCCGGACGTCGTGCGCGTGAACTCGTCGATGTTCTTGCGCGTGCCGGGGCCGACCGAGCGCGACGACACGGTCGCGACGATCTCGCCGTACGCGACCGGCTGTACGCGCGACACCGCATACACCATCGGAATCGTCGCCTGGCCGCCGCAGGTCACCATGTTCACGTTCGTCTGCGCGCTGTCGAGATGCGCATCGAGGTTCACCGGCGGCACGCAATACGGCCCGATCGCCGCGGGCGTCAGGTCGATCATCTTCACGCCGAGCGCGGTGAGCTTGTCGGAATTGTCGCGATGCACGTATGCCGACGTCGCGTCGAATGCGATGCGGATCTCGTCGCCGACGACGTGCGGCAGCAGCCCGTCGACCCCCTTGTCGGTGGTTTTCAGGCCGAACTCGCGCGCGCGTGCGAGGCCGTCGGATGCCGGGTCGACGCCGACCATCCACACGGGTTCGAGCACCGGCGAACGGCGCAGCTTGTACAACAGATCGGTGCCGATGTTGCCCGGCCCGATCAATGCGCATTTGATTTTCTTCATCGGGAGTGTTCCTTTAGATAAAGCGGACGTCGCAGCCGCCGATGCCGGCGATGTGCATCGACAGCGTGTCGCCGGCCGTGACCGGAATCAGTTTCGCGAGCGAGCCGGACAGCACGATCTCGCCGGCAAGCAGCGGCACGTCGTAGGCGGCGAGCGTGTTTGCGAGCCACGCGACCGCATCGGCGGGATGGCCGAGCGCCGCATCGCCGCGACCGCGCGCGACGGGCTCGCCGTTTTTCTCGATCGTCATCTCGCAGGCGGCGAGATCGAGCGTGCGCGGATCGACGCGCGCATCGCCGAGTACGTACACACCGCACGAAGCGTTGTCGGCGACGGTGTCCTCGATCCGGATCGCCCAGTCGCGGATGCGCGAATCGACGATCTCGAAGCAGGGCGCGACGGCGGCCGTCGCGGCGATCACGTCGGTGCGGTCGATGCCGGGGCCGCGCAGGTCGTGCGCGAGGATGAACGCGATCTCGCCCTCGGCGCGCGGCGCGATCAGCGAGTCGGTCGCGATCGCTTCGCCGGCCGCATGGTGCATGCCGGACAGCAGGATGCCGAAATCGGGCTGGCGCACGTTGAGCATGTCCTGCACGGCCTGGCTCGTCACGCCGATCTTCTTGCCGACGACCGCTTCGCCGTGTTCGACGCGGCGTTCGATGAAGCGCTGCTGGATGAGATAGGCATCGTCGAGCGACAGACGGCGCGGGCGGCTCGACAGCGGCGCGACCGGCGCGCGCGCGTGCCACGCGGCGTACAGCTCGTCGCCGAGCGTCGTATGCAGGCGGGAAGACATGAAAGGGCCCTCGAATGGAAAAAGGCCGCCGTCGCGGGCGGCGTCGTGCGCCGGAGCGGGGCTCCGGCGCGTGGAGCGCGGGCAGGCCGCGTCGATCGATCAGTTACCCGAACTACGGATCGCGTCCGGCGAGAAGTACGCTTCGCTGAACTGCGGGCTGTTGTCGAGCTTCGGCATCGGGCCTTCGTTGGTGAGGCGGTCGGCCATGTATGCGCCGGAGATCAGGTCGTGGAAGAACACGACGCCC
Organism: Burkholderia sp. IO2; assembly: GCF_029522185.1. Classification (NCBI taxonomy): domain Bacteria; kingdom Pseudomonadati; phylum Pseudomonadota; class Betaproteobacteria; order Burkholderiales; family Burkholderiaceae; genus Burkholderia; species Burkholderia sp. IO2. The sequence goes on from NZ_JAKWFH010000042.1 coordinate 49,217, forward strand.
GGATAGAACGTCTTCGCGTCGTACGCATACAGCGTCGTCGCGACGTTGGTGCGCCACAGCTGTCCGCGCGCGTCGTAGTTGTCGGCGAGCAGCGTCATCCAGGAATCCTCGTCGATGTACAGCACGCGCTTCGCATACTGATGACGGTAGTTGCTCTTCAGCGTCGCCTGCAGCACCCACACGCGATGCAGTTCGTAGCGGATGTACGCCGGGTTTTCATGCCCCTTGGTCAGCAGGTCCGCATACTTGACCGAGCTGTCCATCGCCTTGTAGTTGTCGTACGGCACGTAGATCTCGCGCTTGCCGACGATCTTCCAGTCGTAGCGGTCGCCGGGGCCGTTGTACAGGCGATCGTCGTCGACGGTGCGAAAGCCGCCCGGGCCCTGCGGCTGGTCATAGCCGTATTCCGGCGCCTGGCGCACGCGCCGGGTGCCGGGGTTGTACATCCACGTGCGCGACGCGTTGTCCGCGCCGGCCTTGTCCCAGTTCTGGAAGCCGACGATCAGCGAGCCGCGGTCGGACAGCGGCAGCTCCGTCGCGTTGCGGTAGAACGTGCGGTTGTTCAGGTCATTCTTCACGTCGTACTTGCCGACGTTGCGCGGCGAGTAGATGTCGTAGCGCACCTTGCCCCACGCGATGTTGCCGTCGGAATAGACGACCGCCTGGTCGTAGGTTGCCTGTTCTGCACCGATCGCCGACGACATGCGCTGATTCCACAGCAGCTCGGCCGCCGTCTTCGGGATCGGATAGGGCACCTGCGGCGGCGCGTTGGTCAGCCCGTTCGCGTCGGACGTCATCGTCGAATCGGGCGCGTACGTGCGGATGTCCTTGTAGACGGAATCGGTGTAGCGGAAATCGCGATGACTCGGGTAGACGTTGATCTTGAACGTGGCCGGATAGCGCTTGAACATCGCCTTCTGACCGTCGGTCAGATGCTCCGCATACTGCGCCATGTTGTCCGCGGTGATCGTCGCGATCGGCTTCTCGTTCGCGAACGGATCGGGGTAGCGGCCGCCGCGCTTGTACTGCACGTCGGGCGGCGTGCCGAGCCACTTGCCCGACCACTCCGGCACGCCGTTGTCCTTGCTCGCGGCGCGCAGCGCGCCCATCGGCGTCAGCGGGCCGTCGAGCGCCTTCAGGTCGTCCGGCGTGACCTTCGGGAACGACGCCGTCGCGACGACCGCGCACGCGGCCATCACCGAGGCGCGAAGGAGGGGGAGATGAATGCGTTTCATATCAATCCTCTTGTTGCTGAGTGACGAGCGGCCGGGCCGCTCAGAAGTGATAGGTCGCCGTGGCCAGTACGTAGTCGCGATCCGAGAGTGGACGCGTGACCAGGTTCGGCGAGCCGAGGAACTTGGCATAGACGAGCGACAGCTGCAGGTTGCTCAGGCGCGTGAAGGTCAGCCCGGCCGTCACGCGGTGATCGCCCTGGCCCGTCAGCGAGCCGAGTGCGCCGGCGAGCGGCGACGTGCCCGTCAGGTCGTGCGTGTAGGTCAGCGGCACGTCGAGATCCCAGCCGTTGAACACGTTCTTGTAGCTGAGCGTCCACGCGATCTCCATCGCGAGCGCGTTGCGCGAATTCGACAGCGTGGTCGAGCCGTCGAGCGCCGAGATGCTGCCTGCGTGCACGTACGTGAGTTCGCCGATCAGCGATTGCGAGTTCGCGAGGAAGCTCGGCCCGATCGAGTAGATGCCGGACAGATTGGTCTGCAGCACGTTCGCGCGGGTCGACTGCGGGCCGGTCGCCGTATTGACCAGCACGGCCGCGCCCTGGCGGTACGACACTTCGCCCGCGACGTTCACCGGGCCGACCTGCGTCGAGAAGCTCGCGCCGGTCAGCTTGATGTTGCTGAAATACTTCTGCTGGTACTGCAGCGTCGGGAAGTACGTCGTGACGACGCTCGGGTTCATGTCGTTGTAGTGCAGGTGGTACACGCCGAGCTCGGTGTCGCCGAGTATGCGAAAGCGCGCGCCGATCCCCCACTGGTTGCGTGCGCTCGGCTTGTCGTCCGGGCCGCGCGGAATGATCATCCCGCCCGGGCCGATGATGTATTGCGCGCCGGGGCCCGTGACGTCGGAGTAGCTCCAGTACGTGCCGGGCGCGGTCAGCCGGTTCTGCTGGTACGAGAACTGGTAGTAGCCGAGCAGGCTGAAGTTCGGCGTGATCTGCCACTGCGTCGAGATCTGCGGCACCGGCAGCAGGATGTCCTTGACCTCGGCGCCGGCCATGTACGACTTGGTCGCGTCGGACGGCCCCTGTGCGCCCGCGATGTTCGGGAAGAACAGGCTTTCGCCCCAGGCGACCACCTGATCGCCGACCTTCACGTTCAGGCTCGTCGAACCGAGATGGAACGTGTTGTACGCGTACGCGGCGAGCAGCGTCGTGTGGCCGCCCGACCAGTAGCGCGCGTCGCTCGTGAAGTCGTTGTACTGGCCGGAGTGGTTCACGGTGCCCGGCGCGTCGTTGTAGTTCGGGCGCCGATACGCCTGGTCGTAGAACGTGTCCGCGCGAACGAATATCCCCCAGTCGTCATGCTTCAGGTTCACTTCGCCGAGCAGGCTGACCTGGTTCTCGATCAGCTTGTTCTTCGCGAAGTTGCGATCGCCGTCGTCACCGTTGATGTTCGCCGGCGTCAGCAGATTGCCGCTCGGCGCACGGGTGCGCATGCCGAGGCCGTAACTGAGCGTGAACGTAGAGTCCAGCGTCGTGTCGGCGCCGAGCGCGATCGTGCTGCCGGCGTGTGCGTCCGGAACGGCGCACGTCAGCAGCGCGGCGGCCAGCGTCGACAGCGTGGCGGCGGCCCGCTTGTCGGTACGGCGCGAAATCCGTTGATGCATGGTGTCTCCTCTTGGGGTATCGACGACGGTCGACTCTGTGTGTTGTCGTGAGAGGCAGAGTAGGGAGATCGCGGTAGCAGGGAATCGTCAAAATGAACTAGAGGACTTCCCTAGCATCGGCAACGACCGGCTGCGCACCGTGTGCGTCGCATGGTTCAGCGCGCGTCCGTCCGTGCGGCCGACAGGAACGCGGGCCGTTCGCCGCCGCCGTCGAGTCGCAGGTTCGCGCCCGACGTGTACGACGCGTCGGGCGATGCGAGGAACAGGCAGGCGGCGGCGACGTCGTCGGGTGTCGCGAGCCGGCCGGCGGGAATCGTCGCGCGAATCGCGTCGAGCGCGGCATCGTCGCCGTAGTGGCCTTCGGTCGCCGCGTCGGTCTGCACGAGGCTCGGGCTGATCGCGCACACGCGCACGCGCGGCGCCCACTCGACCGCGAGCGACGTGACCGCGTTGACGAGGCCGGCTTTCGCGGCGCCGTACGCGGCCGTGCCGGGCGACGGTCGCGATGCGCTGACGCTCGCGATGAACAACATCACGCCGCCCGTGGATTGCGGCTGCATGATCGCGTTCACGCGTTGCGCGAGTTGCAGCGGCGCGATCAGGTTCAGCCGCACGATCGATTCGGTGAAGCGCGGCGACGCATCGGCCGCGAGCGCGAACGGCGAGCCGCCCGCGTTGTTGACGAGCACGTCGAGGCCGCCGGCCATGTCGCGAATCGTCGCGAGCATCGCGTCGACCTGCTCGATGTCGCGCAGGTCGGCCGCGACGAAGGCAGCCGTGCGGCCATTCGCCGACGGCGGCGTATCGGGCGCGCTGCGTCCACAGACGAACACGCGCGCCCCGGCCGCGAGAAACCGTTCGGCGATGCGCCGCCCGATGCCCTTGGTGCCGCCCGTCACGAGCACCGTCTTGCCGCTGTAGTCGAATCCGTTCATCGTCGCCTCCGTTTCGGTGGACCGATGATAGGAACAAGTGCGCGCGGCTTCGTAGTCTGAAAGGATGATGCCGGCCGGCGCCGGCGGCGCAATCATCGTGGCAGGCATCCATCGAACGACGAAGGAGACAACCCGCGATGACGACCCCCACGACGCCGCCGGCCGGCATCTTCACCGACGTACCGGGCGGCATGCGCCTGCATCATTTCGAGGCGGGCGAGGGCCGGCCGGTGGTGTTCATTCACGGCAGCGGGCCGGGCGCCAGCGGCTTCAGCAACTTCAAGCACAACTATCCGGCGTTCGCGGCGGCCGGCCATCGCGCGATCGTCGTCGACCTGCCCGGCTACGGGCAGTCGTCGAAGCCGTCCGACGTCGCCTATACGCTCGATTTCTTCGTCGGTGCGCTGCATGCGCAACTCGCCGCGCTCGGGATCGGGCCGGCCGTCCTGCTCGGCAATTCGCTCGGCGGCGCGATCGCGCTGAAATACGCACTCGACTACCCGGACGAAGTGGACGGGCTGATCATGATGGCGCCCGGCGGCGTCGAGGATCGCGACACCTATTTCCGGATGGAAGGGATTCAGCGGATGGTGAAGCTGTTCACCCATCGCCAGATGAATGACGACACGATGCGCGAACTGCTGACGCTGCTCGTGCACGATCCGGCGATCGTCACCGACGCGCTCGTCGCCGAGCGGATGAAGGTATGCGTCGAGCAGCCGACCGAAGTGCTGTCGACGATGAGCGTGCCGAACCTGACCGCGGCGCTCGGCGATCTGCGCAGCCCGGTGCTCGGTTTCTGGGGTACGGACGATCGCTTCAATCCGGTCGGCGGCGCGCTGACCTTCCTCGAACGCTGCCGCGATGCGCGCTTCGTGCTGATGAACCGCTGCGGCCATTGGGTGATGGTGGAGCACGCCGATTATTTCAATCGGGAATGCCTCGATTTTCTTGCGGCGCGGAATACGCGATAACGCCGGATGCGCTCGCAGGCGCCCATCCGAATACAAGGAGACGACATGAAACTCATCGAAGAACTGTTCGACCTGCGCGGCAAGGTGGCCGCGATCACCGGCGGCGCGCGCGGTATCGGCGCCGAGACGGCGCGTACGCTGGCCGCGGCCGGCGCGAGCGTCGCGATTCTCGACGTGCTGTCGCAGCCGGCGCAAGCGCTGGTCGAGGACATCCGCGCACAGGGCGGCCAGGCCGCATTCTGGTCGCTCGACGTCACGCACGAGGCGGATGTGGCGCGCGTGTTCGACGAGATCGTCGCGCGCTTCGGGCGCCTCGACGTGCTCGTGAACAACGCGGGCATCGAAGGGCACAACGTGCCGACGCACGAGCTCACGCTCGCGCAATGGCAGCGCGTGCAGGACGTGAACGTCAACGGCGTGTTCCTGTGCACGCGCGCGGCGATTCCGCATATCGACGCAGCCGGCGGCGGATCGATCGTGAACCTGTCGTCGATGTACGGGATCGTCGGCGGCCCCGACGTGCCCGCGTATCACGCGTCGAAGGCCGCGGTGCGGATGATGGCAAAGGTCGACGCGATGCTGTACGCGGCGAAGAACATCCGCGCGAACTCGGTGCATCCCGGCTATATCCGCACGCCGATGCTCGAGGACGCGTTTCGCCAGATGGGCCAGGACCCCGATCGCGCGTTCGAGTACATGCAGACGCACGTGCCGATGGCGAAGATCGGCAATCCGCGCGATATCGCGGCCGGCATCCTGTATCTCGTGTCGCCGGCAGGCCGCTACGTGACGGGCGCGGAGCTCGTGATCGACGGCGGGTTTACCGCGCGCTGATACGGCGCGCTCGCGCAACGGAACAGGAGACAGGCAGTTGAAAGTGCTCGTGGCAGTGAAACGCGTGGTCGACGCGAACGTGAAGGTCGGCGTGAAATCCGACCGGACGGGCGTCGATATCGCGAACGCGAAGATGTCGATGAACCCGTTCGACGAAATCGCGGTGGAAGAAGCGGTGCGGTTGAAGGAGGCTGGAGTCGCGACCGAAGTGGTCGCGGTATCGGTGGGTGTCGCGCAGGCGCAGGAAACGCTGCGCACGGCGCTGGCGATCGGCGCGGATCGCGCGATTCTCGTCGAGTCGAATGAAGGCGTCGAACCGCTGGGCGTCGCGAAGGTGTTGAAGGCGCTGGTCGACCGGGAGCAGCCGCAATTGGTGATTCTCGGCAAGCAGGCGATCGACGACGATGCGAACCAGACGGGCCAGATGCTCGCCGCGCTGGCCGGTCTGCCGCAGGCGACGTTCGCGTCGAAAGTCGTGATCGCCGACAGCCATGCGACGGTGGCGCGCGAAGTCGACGGCGGCGCGCAGACGCTGTCGCTTCGACTGCCCGCGGTCGTGACGACCGACCTGCGCCTGAACGAGCCACGCTACGTGACGCTGCCGAACATCATGAAGGCAAAGAAGAAGCCGCTGGAAACGGTGAAGCCGGAAGACCTCGGTGTGGACGTCGCGCCGCGTCTGAAGACGCTGAAGGTGAGCGAGCCGCCGAAGCGCGCGGCCGGCGTGAAGGTGCCGGACGTGCAGACGCTGGTCGGCAAGCTGAAGACCGAAGCCAAGGTGCTGTAACAGGGAACGCAACGACATGACGATTCTGGTAATGGCCGAGCACGACAACGTGTCGATCAAGGCCGCGACGTTGAATGCGGTGGCCGCGGCACGGGCGCTGGATGCCGCGGGCGTCGGCGATGTTCACGTGCTGGTCGCGGGCCACCACGCGCAAGCGGCGGCCGATGCAGCGGCAAAGATCGCGGGCGTTTCGAAGGTGCTGCTGGCCGATGCGCCGCATCTGGCCGAAGGCCTGGCGGAAAACGTCGAAGCGACTGCGCTGAACATCGCGAAGGACTACTCGCACATCCTCGCGCCGGCCACCGCGTACGGCAAGAACGTCGCGCCGCGTATCGCCGCGAAACTGGATGTCGCACAGATTTCCGAGATCACGGCCGTTGTATCGGCCGACACGTTCGAGCGCCCGATCTACGCGGGCAACGCGATCGCGACCGTGCAGTCGGGCGATCCGGTCAAGGTCGTCACGGTGCGGGCGACCGGCTTCGATCCGGTTTCGGCGGAAGGCGGCAATGCGACGGTCGAGAGGATCGACGCAGCGGCAGACGTCGGCACGTCGCACTTCGTGAGCCGTGAAGTGACGAAACTGGATCGGCCGGAACTCACCAGCGCGAACATCGTCGTGTCGGGCGGCCGCGGATTGGGCAGCAGCGAGAACTACACGAAGGTGCTCGAGCCGCTGGCCGACAAGCTGCAGGCCGCGCTCGGCGCATCGCGCGCGGCAGTCGACGCCGGCTACGTGCCGAACGATTACCAGGTCGGCCAGACCGGCAAGATCGTCGCGCCGCAGCTGTACGTCGCGGTCGGCATTTCGGGTGCGATCCAGCACCTGGCCGGCATGAAGGATTCGAAGGTGATCGTCGCGATCAACAAGGATCCCGAAGCACCGATCTTCAGCGTGGCCGATTACGGTGTCGTCGGCGACCTGTTCACGCTCGTGCCGGAAGCGGTCGCGGCGCTCTGACGATGCCGCTGTTCGAATTCAACGGGATGCGGCCGCGCGTCGATCCGTCCGCGTACCTCGACCCGAGCGCGGTCGTGATCGGCGACGTGACGATCGGCGCGCGCTGCTACATCGGCCCGCATGCGAGCCTGCGCGGCGACTTCGGCGCGATCGTCGTCGAAGACGGCAGCAACGTGCAGGACGGCTGCGTGCTGCACGTCGGGATCGGCGAGACCTGCCGGCTGGGCGTGAACAGCCACATCGGCCACGGCGCGATCGTGCATGGCGCGACGCTGGAGCCGGACACGATGATCGGCATGAATGCGGTCGTGATGGACGGTGCGACGATCGGCGCAACGACGATCGTCGCGGCCTGTGCGTTCGTGAAGGCCGGCTACGACGTGCCGCGCGGCGTGCTGCTGGCGGGCATGCCGGCGCGTGTCGTACGCCGGCTGAGCGGCGCGGAGATCGACGCGAAGGCGAATGGCACGCGGATTTATCAGCAACTGGCGGCGGATTGCCTGAAGACGATCAGGCCGATCGTCGATTGAGTAGGGTGGCGCCGGGAGCCGCCCCGGGATCCATGCGGCGTCGCGCCAGAACGCGCGAAATCCTTCCGCCGTCGCGACGCATGCCGGCTTCCGTCGAGGTTGCGACAATCGATGCGCTTTTACGCATGCGGGTCAATCGGGACGATACCGGATCGATTGCGTCATGCATCGCCATTGGCTTAAGATCGTCGGGAAATCATCCCACGCCTTCAGCGTCAATGAAAAAGAGCATAAGCCTGCGGGTCGCCATCATCGCTTCGGCCGTTGCCGTGTACAGCATCTACATGCATGTCCAGCAGTTGATCAGCGGCTGCATGTGGGTCAGGGGCCATCAGCGCTGCAGTTTCGAAAACAGTACGAATTTCGAGGGCTGGATGGATCTGGACCTGATGATCACCTGCTGCTGGGTCGCCGCGGCCGTGGTCGGGTGGATTTCCGTTGCGCAGGGCACGAAAAAACCGGGTTAGCGGCCCACGCACGTCCTCGTTAAACGGGTACGACATGGCCGCTCGATCGGGCCGAGCCTGTCAATCCGTGACAACGCGCATTCGCTGCCTGGTCGCGACGGCGCACGCGATGCGTTCGAGCCGGACATGAACGCGTGAGTCTGCGCCGGCAGACGCCGTCATCGCGGTCCCCGGCGAGATGGGCGTCAGCGCGCGGGTCGCGCGAGGGGAGGTTCCCGTGCAATTTCCGACAGGATCGGTGGTCGCGCTCAGTTCGGCCGCCGCGACGATGTTCTCGATGGGCATGCTGTTTCTCGGCTACTGGGGGTTGCACGAAGCGCTGCCCTGGCGGTTCGGCGACTACGTCGTGATCGTGCCCGCGCTGGCGGGTTTCGCGTGCCTCGCCAGCGTGCCGTTTCTTGCCACGTCGCCGATGAAAACCCCCGACGACGAGTCGCGAATGTTCGTCGCGCGGCGCGTGTTTCTGTGCGGCGCAGGCGCCGTGTGGTGCGCGATCGTTGCTTCGCTGATCGTGTGAGAACAGGCGGACGAGACGGTTTCCGGCGCAACCCGGCGAACGCATCCTGAAACGTCTTACGTGAGGCCGGAACCCTCGGTTTTCACGCCGCCACGACCGCTTTGCTTTCCCCGATCGCGTGCACTAGATTCGAAGCGTTCGTCTGTTTCAGAGCGCGAGGTGGAGCCATGACGCCGTGGGAAATTCAGGGAACCGAAATGATCAGTTGCAATTGCTCATACGGTTGCCCTTGCCAGTTCAATGCGCTGCCGACCAACGGCAACTGCGAAGCGATGGGGGCGATTTCGATCGACAGCGGCCACTACGGCGACGTGGTGCTCGACGGCGTCAGGATCGCGGTGGTGTTCCAGTGGCCGGGCGCCGTTCACGAAGGCAAGGGCAAGTGCCAACCGATCGTCGACGAGCGTGCCAGTCCGGCACAGCGCGAGGCCGTGCTGAAGATCATGACCGGTCAGGATACCGATCCGTTCGCGACGATGTTTTCGGTGTATGCGTCGACGCTCGAGCACGCGTTCGAGCCGATCTTCACGAAGATCGATTTCGACGTTGACGTCGATGCGCGGCGCGGCCGGATTCACGTGGACGGTGTGTTCGACGCAGCCGGCGAACCCATCCACAATCCGGTGACGGGTGCCGAGCACCGTGTGCGGATCGACCTGCCGCACGGTTTCGAATACGAGCTGGCCGAGATCGGTTCGGGCACGGGGCGCTCGCAGGGCAACATCGCGCTGAATCTCGACGGAACCTATGCGCAATTCGCGCGGCTGCATCTGAACAACCACGGGCTGATCCGGCATCGCGCCGCGGCATGACGCCGTTCGACACCTGGCTCGCCCGCGAGCGCGCCGTCACGCTGATCGGCATGGCCGCGCTCGTCGGCCTGTGCTGGTTCTATCTGTGGACGGGCGCGGGAACCGGCATGTCGGCGCGGGAGATGACGACCGTCGCGCTGTTTCCGCATCGGCTGGCGGACGGCATGGGCAGCATGGATCCGCCTCTGCCGACCGTGATCGCGATGTGGTGGGTGATGATGATCGCGATGATGACGCCCGGCGCGGCGCCGCTCGTGATGCTGTACCGGCGCGTGCTACGGCAGCACGGCGACGGGGCGACGGGATCGGCGTTCACGTCGGTGGCGCTGCTGGCCGGCTATCTGACGACGTGGCTCGCGTTCTCGATCGGCGCGGCGCTGCTTCAGGCGCTGCTGCAACCGGCCGGGCTGATCTCCGCGATGATGCTGTGGTCGAAGAGTGCGCGCCTTTCCGCGATCGTGCTGGCGCTGGCCGGGCTTTATCAATTCTCGCCGCTGAAACGCGCGTGCCTGCGGCAATGCCGGGCGCCGGCTGCATTCCTGGTCGCGCACTGGCGCCCGGGCGTCGCCGGCAGTTTCCTGCTGGGCGTGCGGCACGGCATCGTTTGCGTGGGCTGCTGCTGGTTACTGATGGCGCTGCTGTTCGTCGGCGGCGTGATGAACGTGGTGTGGATCGTCGCGTTGTCGCTGTTCGTGTTCGTGGAGAAGGTGCTGCCCGGTGGCGAGCGTATCGGCCGCGTGCTGGGTGTCGTGCTGATCGCGTGGGCCGGTGCGACGTTGATCGTGTGATGCGTGGCGCTGGCTGGCGACGGAAACGCGCTGGCTCGACGGGAGATGCTCGATGAAGACCTGTTTTCGCGCTGTCGTCGTGTCGTGCGCGATGGCGACCATTGCCATGCCGGCGCTCGCCGGCGGCGACATGCCGGGCATGAACGCAGGCGACGCGACCATGTCGGCGTCGAATGCGACGCTGACCGATGCCGAAGTCAAGGCAATCGATGCCGGCCGCAGGCTCGTGACGCTGAAGCACGGCGCGCTCGACAACATCGGCATGCCGCCGATGACGATGGCATTCAAGGCCGGCGACGTGGCGATGATCCCGCCGCTGCATGTGGGCGACAAGGTTCGGGTTCGGGTGGAAAACGTCAACGGCACGCTGACGATCGTGAAGCTGGTGAAGCGGCCGTGACGAGGATGCTGCCGGTTTTTCCCGGTCGGTGCTACGTAACGCGGGGCCGGTGTTACGTCAGCGCGATCGGAATGCCAGGACGGGACGCGCCGCGACGCACGATCCGCACGCGATGTGCCGTGACGCGCAGTGCGGCCCGGACCGCGATCGAAAGGCGATCGTGACAATGTGAAGGAGGCCCACGGAGATGGCACGCTAGATGCTTGTTGACGTGATCGAGCTGAATAGCGAACGGGGGCTTCCATGCACAATCACTTCACCAAGGCGAACGTTTCACTCGCCGCCATTGCCACTGCGTGTGCGCTCGCGGCGTGCGGCGGCGGTGACATTACGGCGCCGACGCTGGCCGGCAACACCATCGGGACGAGTACGAGCGGGACGAACGGAACCGGTGGTACGAGCGGGACCAGCGGCACGAGCGGGACGAGCGGGACGAGCGGGACGAGCGGCACAAGCGGGACGAGCGGCACAAGCGGGACGAGCGGCACAAGCGGCACCAGTGGCACCAGTGGCACCAGTGGCACGAGCGGCACCAGTGGCACGAGCGGCACAAGCGGCACCAGTGGCACCAGTGGCACCAGTGGCACGAGCGGCACCAGTGGCACGAGCGGGACCAGTGGCACAAGCGGAACCAGTGGCACAAGCGGAACCAGCGGCACGAGCGGAACCAGCGGCACGAGCGGAACCAGCGGCACGAGCGGAACCAGCGGCACGAGCGGAACCAGCGGCACGAGCGGAACCAGCGGCACAAGCGGAACCAGTGGCACAAGCGGAACCAGTGGCACAAGCGGAACCAGCGGCACGAGTGGAACCAGCGGTACACCCGGCACCAACGGCATCATCAGTTCCGTCGGCGCAGTCGTGCTGGCCGCGGGCTCGACGCTCGGCGACGTGACACTGCCCGGCGTCGGCAAGACCATGACGGCCGGGCCGGCCGACACGGTCACCGGCGTCGGCACGCTCATCCGCGACACGACGAATGCCGTGAGCAACGGTATCGGCCAGATCGGCTTCACGCCGAACCCGGTCGGCACGACGGTGACGGGCCTCGGCACCCTCGTCGGCTCGACCAGCAACCCGGTCAACGGTCTCAGCGAAACGGTGAAGGCGCTCGGCTCCGGCCCGCTGTCGCCGCTCGCGCCGATTACGACGCCCGTCGGCGGTCTACTCGACACGGTGGCCGGCGGCCTGAAGTCGGGCGGCACCATGCTCGGCTCGGCCCTGTCGTCAGGCCCGGTCCAGCAGGCGACGCAGGCGCTCAGCACGGCGATCACGCCGCTCGTGACGACGGCCGGTCAGCTCACGCAGCAGGCCGGCACCGCAACGGGCCTCGGGCAGCCGGTCGCGGGCCTGCTCGGGCAGGTCGGCGGAGCGATCACGTCGGCTGGATGGAAGGTGACGTCCACGTCGCCGCAGCCGATCGTCGGCGCGGTCGGCGGTCTCGTCCGGGCGGTCGGCAACACGGTGACCAATGCGGGCGGCCTCGTGAACCCGAGCGGCCCGAACGGCGCGGTGCCGGTCGCCGGTCTGGTGACGAGCGTGGTCGGCGGCATACCGGCGACCGTGCACGGTGGCGCCGAGACCGGTGCGAGCGGCGGCGGCTCGCCGCTGGGCGCGCTCGCCAACCCGCTCGCGCCGGTGACGTCGCTGGTGGGTGGCCTGCTCGGCGGCGCGGTCGGCAAATAGCCGGCTCGTGCCGATCGCCATGCGGGAACCCGGCCGCATGACCGGAGACGACGGCCATCGGTCGTCTTCGGTCCCGGCCGGGACCGGCGATGGAGCCTGAAACCGCGGCCCGCTACCTGCGCGTGTCGCCGGGCTTCGACGGCGGCCGTGCGAGCCCGCGCGCCGGCAGCGGCGTCGACATCACGATCGACGTGCGCGTTTCGCCGTACAGGTTGATGCGTTCGATCAGTTGTTCGAGATGAGCCATGCTGACGGCGACCAACCGCATCACGTACGAATCCGCCCCCGTCACGTGATGGCATTCGACGACTTCGGGAATCGTCTCCAGCAGCTTCAGGAACTTCGCTTTCGCCGGTTGCTGCACCGTGATGCCGATCAGCGCGCTCACCGGATAGCCTGCCGCGGACGGGTTGATCCGCGCGGTGTAGCCCTCGACCACGCCGGCTGCTTCAAGGCGCTTCACGCGTTCCGTCACCGCCGGCACCGACAGGTGGACCTGGCGCGCGAGCTCCGTATAGCTGATGCGTCCGTTGTCCTGCAACAGCGCCAGTATCTTCCAGTCCAGATCGTCCATCGCGGCGGGCGTTTTTAAGGTGGAGTGCCTATTTTTCCTTAAAAACCGTATTCAGCGGGGGCCGGACTTTCCCTACGATGCCTGTTCGATCCACTGGATGCTGCAAGGAGCAGGCGATGCTGTTCATCAAATCCGTCGTGATGGGGTGGTCGATCGCGGCGCCGGTCGGCCCGATCGGCATGCTGTGCATTCAGCGCAGCCTGAGCCGCGGCTTCCAGGCGGGATTCGCGACGGGCATCGGCGCCGCATGCGCCGACGCGATTTACGGCCTGCTCGGCGCGCTGGGCGTTGCGGGCCTCGTCACCGCGTTCCCGATGCTGACCGTCGCCCTGAAAATCGGCGGCGGCGCGTTTCTCGTCTGGCTCGCGTGGACCATCGCGCGCCAGGCGCCGGCCGCGCCGGCGGGGCAACGCGAGCTGCCGCGTACGACGGTCCTGCGCGATTTCCTGACGACGTTCGGCCTCACGCTGTCGAACCCGATGACGATCGTGTCGTTCGTCGGGATCTTCGCGGCGCTCGGCCCGCTGCCGGACACGCAGGAAGGCGCGATGGAGGCCACCGTCGGGTCGATGGTCGCCGGCGTGTTCATCGGTTCGGCCATGTGGTGGCTGTGCCTGAGCGGCGCGAGCGCCGCGCTGCGCACGAAGCTGTCGTTCGGGTTCATGCACGGGCTGTCGCGCGTGTCGGCGGCGATCGTCGCGGGATTCGGCGCGATCCAGCTGGTCGCGGGCGTGCGCGGACTGATCTAGACGCGCGGGGCAGCGCAGCGATCCCGGCCGATGCCGATGTCGTTCCCGGGTGCGGTTCTATTCATCGCCGGCTCCATTCGATGCGTGCAGGTGCGCGTGCACGAAGCGCGCGATTTCCTGGCTCAGCTCGATATCCTCCGGCGCGCCCATGAATCCGCCGTGCGGCATCCCCTCGAACACGTGCAGCTCGGTCGGCACCTGCGCGCGTCGCAACGCGCGATGCAGGCGCACGGCGTTCGACAGGAACAGGTCGCGCGTGCCGCTCTGGATGAAGGTCGGCGGGAAGCCGGCGGCGAAATCGCCGAACAGCGGCGACAGGTACGGATGCGCGAGATCGGCGCCGTTCGCGTAGAGCAGATTGTTCGCCATCAGCGGCCCCGGCAACACGACGTCGACCAGGCGGCTGGTCTCGAAGCTGTCGCCGGATTCGGTCAGGTCGGCTTCCGGCGACAGCAGCACGAGCGCGGCCGGCAGCGGCAGGCCCTCGTCGCGGGCGCGCAGCACCATCGCGGCGGCGAGATTGCCGCCGGCCGAACGGCCGCCGATGACGACGTGTTCCGGTGCGTAGCGCTCCAGCACGTAGGCATAGGTCGCGATGCAGTCGTCGAGCGCGGCCGGATACGGATGCTCGGGCGGCATCCGGTAGTCGACGCCGTAGCAGCGCACGCCGAGCCGGTCGGCCTGCATCTGCGCGCCGGCACGGCACGCGGCGCCACCGCCGACGACCAGCGCGCCGCCGTGCAGGTCGATGGTCGCATAGGCGCTGGCAGCCTCGGCTTCCGGTGTCGCGACATGCACGTCCGCATCGCCGACGCGGATCGTCTCGACGCTCGAACGCAGATAGCCGGCGAGCTGCTCGACCGCGGCCGCGTAATGTGCGTCGGCGCTGGCCTTCACGCGCATCCACGCGTCGATATCGTCCGGGGCCGGCATCACGTGCAACGCGTTCAGCGGCACGCCGTCGTCGCCGGTCAGGCGTTGCAGCGCGGCGCGCGCTTCGTCGCTGATCGAGGTCGGGAAGGGAACGACACGGCTCGGCAGTACGACGCCGTCGGGTTTGTCTTTCATCGCTCGGGTTCCGTTCGGTGCGTCAGGCGGCCGACGGCCAGTGACGCAGCATCACGTCGAGCGCATCGAGGCTGCGCGCCCACGACGCGTCGGAATCCGGCGCGCTGTGCGAGAAGCCGCCGGCGCTTTCGAGCGTCACGTAGCCCATGAAGAAGCCGCCGAGCAGGCGGATCGCATGCGCCTGTTCGGTTTCCGGCAGGTCGTAGCCGCGCAGCACCGCCGACGTCATCCTGACGAGCTGCCCGCCCGCGCTTTCCGCGGCCCGTTCGGCGCTCACCGGATGGCGCGCGGCCGCAAAGCGGCCCGGATGCGCCCGCGCGTAGTCGCGATAGACGTTCGCGAGCGCGGCCAGCGCGTCCTTGCCGGTGCGGCCGGCCAGCGCGTCGGTGGCGCGATCGGCCAGCTCCTGCAGCGCGAACAGCGCGATCCGGCTCTTCAGATCGTCGAAGCTCGGGATATGGGAATACAGGCTCGCCAGCTTGACGTCGAAATGTCGCGCGAGCGCCGCGCCGGTGAGCAGCTCGAAGCCGGTTTCATCGGCGAGCCGCGCGCCGGCTTCGACGAGCTTGTCCACGGTAATGCCGGCACGCGCCATGACGAATGCTATGCGGATTAGTCAAAAAACTAATTCTATTAGGTTTGGCCGCGATGTCAATTTTCCGCGCGTGCCGGCGTGGCGCTTCATGCGGATGCGTGAGCTCGTCAGAACGTATAGCTGACCTTGCCGAACGCGGTGCGCCCGAGCGTGTTGTAGCCGTACGCGGTCATGTACTGCCGGTCGAACAGGTTCGACAGCGACGCCGACACGGTCAGGTGCGAACTGATCCGGTACGACGCGCGCAGGCTCACCGTCAGGTACGACGCCAGATACTGCCGGTTGGCCGGATCGTCGAACGTCGAACCGCCGTACAGCAGCGACGCGCCCGTGCTCAGCGCATGCAGCTTCAATTCGTCCCACGTGTGGTCGACGTTCAGGCTGACCGTCTGGCGCGGCCGGCGGCTGAGCCAGGTCTGGTTGGTCTCGTCCTGCGGATTCAGGATGCCGACCGCGATGCTCACCGGCGTTGAACGGCCGATCGTCCCCTTGTACGACAGGTCGATGCCGCGAATGTGCGAACGGCCGATGTTCATCGGCGAGAACGTTGCCGGGTTGTAGGCGAT
Organism: Burkholderia sp. IO2; assembly: GCF_029522185.1. NCBI lineage: Bacteria > Pseudomonadati > Pseudomonadota > Betaproteobacteria > Burkholderiales > Burkholderiaceae > Burkholderia > Burkholderia sp. IO2. Next base: position 65,301 of record NZ_JAKWFH010000042.1, read on the forward strand.
CAGGTTGTTGACGCGCGTATCGTAGATCGCCGCGGTGAAGGTGCCGTACGCCGTGTTCGCGTCGAGCGCGGCCTCGACCGACGTGCTGCGTTCCGGGCTGAGGCTCGGATTGCCGTAGCCGGGATAGTACAGGTCGTTGAACGTCGGCAGGCGGAATGCATTGCCGTACGACACGCGCGCCGTGTAGACCGGCGTGATCGCCCACGACAGCGCGGCGTTGCCGGTGTTCACCGCTTGCCCGGCGACGATCTCGTGACGACCCGCGACGAACATCGTCACGCTGCCGAGCGTCGCCGACTGGTGCAGCGAGAACGCGGAATCGTTGCGCGTCGGTACGCCACCGGGAATGTCGACCGGCAGGAACGCCTGTTCGCGCGTGAAATCGTAGGCGAGCTTCGATTCGCCCGACAGCGGCAGGCCGAACAGATGAAATCCGTGCGCCTGATGGGTCAGCGACGTCGACGTGCTGATGCGTTGCGAATTGATCTGGTCCGTCGCGAGGGCTGGGTTGTCCGCGTAGATGAACTGGCGGTCGTTCGCATAACCGAACGACTGGTCGAATTGCGTATCGGGCGTGATGTCGAGATGGAACGCGACGCCGGTCGTCAGCTGGTGATCGAGCTCGCGATTCGCGTAGCCGCTGTTGTCGTAGGACAGGTCGGAGCGGTGGTACAGCGCGAACGTCGAGATCGACCAGTTGTCGCGCGCATAGCCGAGCCGCGCGTCGAGATCCTGCGCGTGATACGGATTGCGGCCGTCTTCGTGACCGTAGAAGAACGGCCGCGTCGCGTCGATGCCGGCCGTGTTGTAGTCGTGCAGCCCGAGCGAATAGGTGAGCCCGCCGAGCGCGGCCAGCGGCCCCGTCGACGGCACTGTGCCCGACGTGCGGAACCGCGTGTCGAACGTCTTGTTCGTGCCGCCGCCGAACGACACGGTGGTCTGGTTCGGCTGTTGGGCGGCGCGGCGCGTGAAGAGTTGCACGACGCCGCCCATCGCGTTGTTGCCGAACGACGCGGCGGCCGGCCCGGAGATCACCTCGACGCGCTCGAACGCGTCGGTCGGCAGGTCGGCCCACGGCGCGATGCCGGTGGTCGGCGAGCCGATCCGGATGCCGTCGATGAACACGGCGACCAGGCTCGCCGACGAACCGCGGATGCTGACCGACGCGGACGAGCCGGGCCCGCCGTTCTGCGCGACGGTCACGCCCGGCAGCGTCGCGAGCGCCTGCGTGATGCTCGGGTCGGCCGGCGACAGCCGGTCGAGATCGTCGCGCGTGAGCACCTGGGTCGACGCGTAGCGCCGGTCGAACGATTCGGGCAGGTGCCGCGTGTCGGTCACGCTGATCGTCGGCAGGTCCGCCCCTTCCGCGGGCCCGGCGGGCTGCGCAGGCGCCGTGTCGCCCGCCGCATGGGCGAGCGGGGAAAGCAGCGCGGTGGCGGCGGACGTGGCGAGCAGGTGACGAAGGTTCATGAGACGGCGGGACAAAGCGAGTAGCGGGTACGGCGATCGTGAGCGGAGGGCGGACAAGCAACGGATGCCGACGGCGTGTCGGTGCGACGCTTCCGGCCGGGAAGCGGATTCGGGAACGATGGACATCTGGTGGATCCTGAGGTCGGGTCGTCCATGCAACGGGCGACCACCCGGGGGCGGCGCCTGGCGCATCGGGACACCCCGCCCGGTGCGGCTGCTGGACCTCGGGTCGATGGCAGGTCTCCTGGCTCGCGGGTCGTCGTCCGTGCGGGCCTTCCCGGTTTCCCAGTGGCATGCGGTGGCACGGATTCGCCGCTCACAGTTGCGGGGGCAGCCGCAGCTTCGAGGCGTTGCCTCGCCTGCGTTCCCTTTTGATCCCATCCCTGGGAACCATCAGCGCGCAAGGGTAATGGCGTGCGCTCGCGCACGTCAATCGTCCGGCTGCCTGCGGATGCGAAAAAACGTCATTGTCCGGCGTCAGCTTTCCGGATCCTTTCGTTTCATGCGCGCGGGCCGTGCGTCTGGTCTGACGAAACGGGGCGAGCGCGTGCCCTCGAGCCGGAACCGGCTCGGCGCGTTGCGCGGGCCGCGCTTCCCTCGACAGTTTCCCGTTCGAACCTGCCGCTCGCGTGCGCGATCTCGTTCAAACGGGCGAGGCGGAACCCGGGCGCGTATTGCACCGTGTGGATATCGCGGGTTCGAGCTGAACGGCCCGCACTCGATGACAGGAGACATCATGACCGACACCCGAAGCCGGTTCCTCGCCGGCCAGTGCACGCTCGCGCAGCGCCGCGCATCCGACCCGACAGGACGTTGACCGACATGACCGATTCGATTCGCTTCGACGGCGGCACCGCCGTGATTACCGGCGCGGCCAGCGGCATCGGCAGCGGGCTGGCGCGCCACGCGGCCGCGCTCGGCATGCGTGTCGTACTGGCCGATCTCGATCCGGCGAAACTCGACGCGTTCGCCGCGACGCTCGACACCGACGTGCTGTGCGTGCCGACCGACGTCAGCCGGCCGGAAGCCGTCGACGCGCTGGCCGAAGCCGCATGGCGGCGCTTCGGCGGCGTCGACCTGCTGTTCAACAACGCGGGCGTGATGGCGACCGGCTTCAGTTGGGAAATTACGCCGGAGCGCTTCGAGCGCAGCTTCGCGATCAACGTGCACGGCGTGCTGAACGGGATTCGCAGTTTCGTGCCGCGCATGCTCGAACGCAACGCGCCGGCGCGGGTCGTGAACACCGCATCGGTCGGCGGCTTCCTGCCGAGCCCGCTGATGTCGCCGTATTCGGCGACGAAATTCGCGGTGGTCGCGCTGACGGAATCGCTGTACGGCGAACTGAAGATGCTCGGCGCACCGGTCGGCGTGTCGCTGCTCGCGCCGGGGCCCGTGCTGTCGGGCATCTTCAACGATCCGTTCGGCGCCGCGCACGACCGGCCCGAGGTGCGCGGTTTCGTCGACACGATGCGCACGATGCTGAACGCGCACGGGCTCACGCCCGACGCGTTCGCCGAGCGGGTATTCGACGGTATTCGCGCCGGGCGCTACTGGCTGATTCCGCAACCGGAGACGCTCGACGGCGCGCTGCAGCGGCGTACCGACGACATCCTCGCCGCCCGCGATCCGTCGCTGCCGTCGTTCTGAATGCCGGCGGCCGGCGCGTGTCGTTACATATGCGTGCCGGCGTGCGTGCGGCCGCCCGGGTCGCCGCCGCGATCGGGCGGCGTATTGTTCTGATCGATCTTCGCGAACACGAAGCCGACGGGCGGCAACGCGGCGGGCGAACGGTGCGTCGCTTGCGCGACTGCGGGGGCCGGCGATGCGGCGGGAAAACCGGATGACGTCACGCCCGGTTGAGCGAACGCCGACAGGGAAGCGGCCGCCAGGGCGGCGGCGACGATCGCGTGCGTATTCATGGTGACTCCTTCACGACTGACTTCAGGACGACGTAATCAGTCTAGGGCGCGAAACTTAACGCGACGTGAAGGGGCGGCGGCGCGCGCATGACAGGATCTTCATGCGCGCCGCGACGGTCAGGCCGCTGCCGACACCAGCGCGCAGAAGTTCTCGAGATCGACGTTGCCGCCGCTGATCACCACGCCGACGCGCTTGCCCTGCAGCGCATCCTTCATCCGTCGCACGGCGGCGAACGACAGGCAGCCGGTCGGCTCGACGACGAGCTTCATGCGCGTGGCGAAGAAGCGCATGCAGTCGACCAGTTCCGCGTCCGTCGCGGTCAGGATGTCGTCGACGTCGCGGCGGAGGATCGGGAACGTCAGGTTGCCGAGGTGCTGCGTCTGCGCGCCATCGGCGATCGTGCGCGGCGTGTCGATGTGCACGATCGTGCCGGACCGAAACGATTGCTGGGCGTCGTTGCCGGCTTCGGGCTCGACGCCGTACAGCTTCGCGTGCGGCGACAGCGCCCGCGTGGCGAGCGCGGTGCCCGACAGCAGGCCGCCGCCGCCGAGCGGCGTGAATACCGCGTCGAGCGGGCCGACTTCGTCGAACAGTTCCTTGGCCGCGGTGCCCTGGCCGGCGATCACGTCCGGGTGATCGTAGGGCGGAACCAGCGTGAGCCCGTGCTTCTCCGCGAGTTCGCGCCCGATCTGCTCGCGATCCTCGGTATAGCGGTCGTAGGTCACGACGTTGCCGCCGTAGCCGCGCGTCGCGGCCATCTTCGCGGCCGGTGCGTCCTGCGGCATCACGATCGTCGCCGGAATGCCGAGGATGCGCGCCGAAAGCGCGATCGCCTGCGCATGGTTGCCCGACGAGAACGCGACGACGCCGTGCCGGCGCTGTTCCGCGCTGAAGCGCGACAGTGCATTGAACGCGCCGCGGAACTTGAAGGCGCCCATGCGCTGCAGGTTCTCGCACTTGAAGAACACCTGCGCGCCGAGCGCGTCGTCGATCGTCCGCGACGTCATCACCGGCGTGCGGTGCGCATGGCCTTCGAGCCGGGCCGCGGCGGCGGCAACGTCGTCGTACGTGGGGAGAGTCGGAGAGTTCATGGTCGCTAGAGGGTCGAAAAGGTCAGTCAACGGGAAATTCGAAACGGGACGGCAGGGCGCGCGGCGTCACTTCGCATCGTTGTAGACGGTGGCGCGCGAGACGCCGAGATGCTGCGACACGATTTCCATCGCGCGGCGCACTTCGAGGAAGCCGTCGGCCTTCAGCATCTGCATCAGCTCGCGGCGCTGGTCGGTCTTCAGCTCGCGCGGCGTCGTCGCGAGGCGCGTCGCGAACGCGTCGATGCGCTGCCGGATCGCGTCCGCGCCGGCCGGGTCGAGCGTTTCGACGACGGTCTCGCCGTCCGTGCGGCAGAACTGGTTCAGCATGCCCTGGAAGCCGCGGAACAGCGTGACGTCGGCATTCAGGCACAGCGCGGCGACGTAGCGTCCGGTCGAATCCTTGATGCCGATCGACGTGCTTTTCGCGGTGCGGCCGTCGGCGAAGCGGTTCGGGTAGTTCGCGAGCACCTGCGGGAAATCGTCGTCGGCGATGCGGGCGAGGCCGAGCTCGGTCGCGGGATCGCCGACCGCGCGTCCGGACAGGTTGTTGTGGATCGCGAGGATCGCGTGCTCCGGCGTGCGCAGGTCGTGCACGACGACCTCGGTGAACGGCGCGAACATCGCGCCGAGCCCTTCGGCGATGCGCTGCACCTGCTCGATCAGCGAGGCCTGTTCCGACGGCCGTGGTGTGTCGTTCGTGCTCATGCGTGGTCCTGGGGAGCCGGGGTGTCCGTCGTTTCCGATCGCGTGATGCCGGCCAGCAGCGGGCGCGCGATCCGGACGTAGTCGGCCGCGTCGAGCACGACCGAGCGGTCGAGCCGGCCCGCGTTGAACGCGATCTCGTCATTGTGTTCGACCAGTGCGGGATCGACGACGAGCGTCACGTTCGAATCGAATGCGAACGGCGGCACGGCGCCCATCACGCAGCGCGTGACGGCGGCCGCGACGTCGGGCGACGCGAGCGTCGCCTTGCGCCGGCCGAGCGCATCGGCGACCTTGCGGAAGTCGATTTTCAGGTGGCCGGGAATCACCGCGAGCGCGGTGGCGTCGCCGCCATCCTTGAACGTGCAGAGCATCGCCTTCGCGCCCTGTTCGGGACGGGTGCCGCGCAGCGTGGCGATCGCGTCGGATTTGCCTTCCGCCGGATGCTCGAGCACGCGGAAACGCGCGCCGGCGGTATTCAGCAGTTCGCACAGCGTGTCGAAAACGGGCGAGTCGTTCATGTTGCTCCGGAGCAGGCAGGCCGGCGCGCCGATGCGCGCGGATCAAAGAATTGTCCAAGTATAGACGTTTTGTCATGGCTGTGACAAAGGGGGCGCGCTCGTCGTTGCCCGACCGCGGCCCAGGCATGTCGTTCTTCAGCAGCCGAAAGGGCGTTTCATATTGCGGGATACGCGCCGGATTCCTGTCGCCGCGTTTTACCGCCGCTTGAAACCGTGTTTTGCATCGCAAAAACGCCTGGCTATCTCATTGAAAAACAACAGAAATTTATATCTTATGTCTTATATAAGACTTGACCGAAATTTCGCTGGACGGGATTACTATTGAGTCCATGCAGTTCGCTTCGTCACACGCGGCGGGCACGCTGAACCCTTTACTCAAATGCGCTTCGTTCCCAGGAGATAGACATGTCCCAATATCAAGACGACATCAAGGCAGTGGCTGGTTTGAAGGAAAACCACGGCAGCGCGTGGAATGCCATCAGCCCCGAATATGCCGCCCGCATGCGTGCCCAGAACAAGTTCAAGACCGGTCTGGACATCGCGAAGTACACCGCGAAGATCATGCGCGCCGACATGGCCGCGTACGATGCCGATCCGTCCAAGTACACGCAGTCGCTGGGTTGCTGGCACGGTTTCATCGGCCAGCAGAAGATGATCTCCATCAAGAAGCACTTCAACAGCACCGAACGCCGCTACCTGTATCTGTCGGGCTGGATGGTCGCCGCGCTGCGCTCGGAGTTCGGCCCGCTGCCGGACCAGTCGATGCACGAAAAGACTTCGGTCAGCGCGCTGATCCGCGAGCTGTACACGTTCCTGCGCCAGGCCGACGCCCGTGAGCTGGGCGGCCTGTTCCGCGAACTGGATGCCGCGAAGGACGCTGCCGCCAAGGCCGCGATCCAGCAAAAGATCGACAACCACGTCACGCACGTCGTGCCGATCATCGCCGACATCGACGCCGGCTTCGGCAATGCGGAAGCGACCTACCTGCTGGCCAAGCAGTTCATCGAAGCGGGCGCGTGCTGCATCCAGATCGAAAACCAGGTGTCGGACGAGAAGCAGTGCGGCCACCAGGACGGCAAGGTCACGGTGCCGCACGAGGACTTCCTCGCGAAGATCCGCGCGATCCGCTACGCATTCCTGGAGCTGGGCGTGGACGACGGCATCATCGTCGCGCGTACCGATTCGCTGGGCGCCGGCCTGACCAAGCAGATCGCCGTGACGAACCAGCCGGGCGACCTGGGCGATCAATACAACTCGTTCCTCGATTGCGAGGAACTGTCGGCCGACCAGCTGGGCAACGGTGACGTCGTCATCAAGCGCGACGGCAAGCTGCTGCGTCCGAAGCGCCTGCCGAGCAACCTGTTCCAGTTCCGCGCCGGCACGGGCGAAGCGCGTTGCGTGCTCGACTGCATCACGTCGCTGCAGAACGGCGCCGACCTGCTGTGGATCGAAACCGAAAAACCGCATATCGCACAGATCGGCGGCATGGTCAGCGAGATCCGCAAGGTGATCCCGAACGCGAAGCTGGTGTACAACAACAGCCCGTCGTTCAACTGGACGCTGAACTTCCGTCAGCAGGCGTACGACGCGATGAAGGCAGCGGGCAAGGACGTGTCGGCTTACGACCGCGCGCAGCTGATGAGCGTGGAATACGACGAGACCGAACTGGCGCAACTGGCCGACGAGAAGATCCGTACGTTCCAGGCCGATGCATCGCGTGAAGCAGGCATCTTCCATCACCTGATCACGCTGCCGACGTACCACACGGCCGCGCTGTCGACCGACAACCTGGCCAAGGAATACTTCGGCGACCAGGGCATGCTCGGCTACGTGGCCGGCGTGCAGCGCAAGGAAATCCGTCAGGGCATCGCCTGCGTGAAGCACCAGAACATGTCCGGTTCGGACATCGGTGACGATCACAAGGAATACTTCAGCGGCGAAGCGGCGCTGAAGGCCGCGGGCAAGGACAACACGATGAACCAGTTCTGATCGTCGTCCGACCCGAAGCACGAAGCCAGCCCCGCGGGGCTGGCTTTTTTTTGGTTCATCGCAGGAAACCGTGGAGGGTTTTCGAGCGATTGCATAATCTGACACCTGATTTTGAGGATGTCGGAGGAAGAATTGCTCGATCGCAAGGCACTTCAGGCACTGGGCTGCTGGACCGGCT
>NZ_JAKWFH010000043.1:0-72360 GCF_029522185.1 Burkholderia sp. IO2
GTCAGCCGCCGCTCGCGCCGGCCGGCGCGGAGGCCGCGCCCGGCATGCTCGCGCCGGCGTCGCCGGGGGTGCCGGCCGCCCCGCTGCTCGGCGTGCCCAATGGCGCGGTGGACGGCGCGACCGACATGCCGCTGGCTGCGCCCGAGTCGGAACTGGTCGCGCCGTTGTCGCCCTTCTTCTGGCAGCCTGCGCCTGCCGCGAGGCCCGCGATCAGGATGCCGGCGAAGACGGCTCGCGATACGTGACGAAGTGAATATCGCTGCATGACACCTCCGCTGATGTCGATGTGGATGGAACCCGCTGACTCGCAATTTGCGTGCCGTTCCCCGCCGCCGCGGCCGCCCGCGTTCCATTCGTTTTCCAAATGACGCCCAGCCGAATATTTAATTTCCCATCGTCCGGCCCGCCGCCCATACTCGCGAACAAATCCGAGACATAACGTCCACGGCGGCCGACCGCGCTGCGTACCCACGCAGCCGGTGTCGCGCCCCGCACATGGAAGGAGACAACGGCGTGCAACTGGAAGCCATCCACCGCACGGGCCTCGGGCTCGGCGCGGACGACGCATCGCATCGAACCGACACGGCCGCGCGCGATCCCGCGCTGAGCCCGCGGCTGCACAACCCCGATCTCGCGCCGACCCGGGCCGAGGGCCGGACATGGGGCCGCTACAGCATCTTTGCGCTGTGGACCAACGACGTGCACAACATCGCGAACTACTCGTTCGCGATCGGGCTGTTCGCGCTCGGCCTGTCGGGCTGGCAGATGCTCGCGTCGCTCGCGATCGGCGCGGTGCTCGTGTACTGCTTCATGAACCTGACCGGCTACATGGGCCAGAAGACCGGCGTGCCGTTCCCGGTGATCAGCCGGATGAGCTTCGGCATCTACGGCGCGCTGCTGCCCGCGATGATCCGCGCGGTGATCGCGATCGCATGGTTCGGCATCCAGACCTATCTCGCATCCGTCGTGCTGCGCGTGCTGCTCACCGCGATCTGGCCGGGCCTCGCCGCGTTCGACCAGAATGCGATCTTCGGGCTGTCGACGCTCGGCTGGATCACGTTCGTCGCGATCTGGCTGGTGCAGATCGGTATCCTCACGTACGGGATGGAAATGGTCCGCAAGTACGAGGGGCTCGCCGGCCCGGTGATCCTCGTCACGACGCTGTCGCTCGCCGCGTGGATGTTCAGCCGCACCGGCGGCCAGCTCGCGATGTCGATCGGCAAGCCGATGACCGGCCTGAAAATGTGGACGGAAATCTTCGCGGGCGGCTCGCTGTGGCTCGCGATCTACGGCACGCTGGTGCTCAACTTCTGCGACTTCGCCCGTTCGTCGCCGAGCGCGAAGACGGTGCGCGTCGGCAACTTCTGGGGCCTGCCGGTCAACATCCTCGTGTTCGCGACGATCAGCTTCGTGCTCGCCGGCGCGCAGTTCAAGCTGAACGGCCACATCATCCACAGCCCGACGGAAATCATCGCGACGGTGCCGAACAAGCTGTTCCTCGTGCTCGGCTGCCTCGCCTTCCTGATCGTGACGGTGGCCGTGAACATCATGGCGAACTTCGTCGCGCCGGCCTTCGTGCTGACGAGCCTCGCGCCGCACCGCCTGTCGTTCCGCCGTGCGGGCCTGATCAGCGCGACGATCGCCGTGCTGATCCTGCCGTGGAACCTGTACAACAGCCCGATCGTGATCGTCTATTTCCTGTCCGGCCTCGGTGCGCTGCTCGGCCCGCTGTACGGAATCATCACGGTCGACTACTGGCTGGTGCGCAAGCAGCGCGTGAACGTGCCCGATCTCTACACCGAAGCGCCGACCGGCACCTACTTCTACACGCGCGGCGTGAACCGCAAGGCGCTCGCGGCGCTCGTACCGTCCGCGCTGATCTCGATCACGCTCGCCGTCGTACCGGCCTTCAGCGCGATGACGCCGTTCTCGTGGCTGCTCGGCGCCGCGATCGCGGGCAGCGTGTACTGGCTGCTGGCCGATCGCACACGGCACTACGAAGAACGTTCGGGCGAGCACATCGCGGTCGCCTGCGCGCAACACTGATACACACGCATACGGAGTCAGCAATGAGGATCCTGGTAGTCAACGTCAACACGACCGAGTCGATCACCGATGCGATCGCCGCGCAGGCGCAGGCCGCCGCGTCGCCCGGCACGGAGATCGTCGGGCTGACGCCGCGCTTCGGCGCGGAATCGATCGAAGGCAACTTCGAGAGCTACCTCGCGGCGATCGCCGTGATGGATCGCGTGTTGAGCTACGACGAGCCGTACGACGCGGTGATCCAGGCCGGCTACGGCGAGCACGGCCGCGAAGGGCTGCAGGAACTGCTGACGGTGCCCGTCGTCGACATCACCGAAGCGGCCGCGAGCGTCGCGATGCTGCTCGGCCATCGCTACTCGGTCGTCACGACGCTCGACCGCACGGTGCCGCTGATCGAGGATCGCCTGAAGCTCGCCGGGCTCGATGCGCGCTGCGCGTCGGTGCGCGCGAGCGGCCTCGCGGTGCTCGAACTCGAGGCGCACCCGGCTCGCGCGATCGAATCGATCGTCGGCCAGGCGCAACGCGCGGTGAAGGACGATCACGCGGAAGTGATCTGCCTCGGCTGCGGCGGGATGGCCGGCCTCGACCGGCAGATCGAGGAATGCACGGGCGTGCCGGTGGTCGATGGCGTGTCGGCCGCGGTCGCGCTCGCCGAGTCGCTGGTGCGCCTGAAGCTGAAGACGTCGAAGGTCCGCACGTATGCGCCGCCGCGCCCGAAGCGGATCGTCGGCTGGCCCGGAACCTTCGCAAAATGACGGGCCCCCGGCCGGTGGCCGCATCGTGCGGCCGCCTCGTATCGCCGGGAGGCGGATCGGCATGCCGGACCTGCTAGACCCCACCGCGCTGCGCCGCGGCGCATCCGACGCCACGGGCGCGCTCGACGTGCTCGATGCACGGCTGATGCGCATCCTGCTCGTGCTGCTGACCGAGCGCACCGTGTCGCGCGCGGCCGTGCGCCTGAACATGTCGCAGCCGGCGACGAGCGCCGCGCTCAAGCGCCTGCGCACGCTGCTCGGCGATCCGCTGCTGGTGCGCAGCCGCTACGGGATGGTGCCGACCGAGTTCGGCGCGCGCTTGATCGAGCCGCTGCGCAACGCGCTGCGCGTGATCGACTTCATCCGCATCCAGCAGCCGACGTTCGACGCGCGCACGTCGGTGCGCACCTACCGGATCGGCTGCCCCGACTACCTGAACGTGCTGTTCGTGCCGAAACTCGTCGCGCTGTTTCGCGAGCGCGCGCCGAACGCGCAACTGGTGTTTCATCCGCTCGGCGACGGGTTCGACGACGAACGCGCGCTGGCGGACGGCGAACTCGACGTCGTGATCGACAACCGGCCCGCACGCCAGTCGCGCTTCCGGCAGGACGACCTGTTCGACGACCGCGTCGTGTGCCTGATGCGCGCGACGCATCCGCTCGCGCGATGCGGCGCGATGACGGCCGCCGGATTCGCGGCGGCGCCGCAGCTGTGCCCGACGCCGTCGTGGCTCGAACCGTCGGGCGCGATCGACCGGCAGCTCGAACGCGTGGGCCTGCAGCGGCGCATCGTCGTCACGCTGCCGCACTTCGAACTGGCCGCGCACGCACTGGTGCGCGCCGACCTGATCCTCACCACCACGTACCGGCTCGCGCGGCACTACGCGAAGCTGCTGCCGCTCGCCGCGGTCGCGCTGCCGGCCGAGCCGCCGGATATCGTGTACCGGATGACGTGGAACGAATCGGGGCCGTGCGCGGAAGGCGTTCGCTGGCTGCGCGGGCTGATCGCCGAGGCGACGCGCGCATGGCTCGACGCCGAGGCGAGGCTGCCGGCGGTCGCGGCGGTCGCCGCCGTATCCGCTTCCGGGCCCGATGCGGACACCGCGAAAACCGCGCCGGCCGCCGCCGAGCCGCCCGAACCCACCCGGCGCACGCGCCGCAGACCGGCCCCGCATTGTCATGCGTCGCATCCGGCGCGCGTCGCGCACGCGGCACGCATCCACCGCACCGCGACGAAGTCGCACTGACCGGCACCGCACCCGGGCCGGCATGATCCGCTCGGCCGCCGCATGTCAGACCGGTCCTGTTCACCCGCGCCGTGCCGAATCGTCGGGATGACGCGTCGAACCCGTGTCGGTGGACGTCGCATCGCGAACGCCGGTGGCCACTCGATCGAATCACCGGCAGCGACACGATCGCCCCGAACGTCGACAAACAGCAGGATCGTGCGCGACGTTGCGCATGCTTCACATCGTTTCACATCACGCGCCTTCGCATCGGTTGCGTCAGCAACTTGTATGCAACGACGGCCGCAACCAGCGCCAGCACGCCGCTCACCGTGAGCGCATCGGCGAACCCGCTCGCGAACGCGACGGGCGCCGCCCGCGCGAAGGTGCCGGCAGCGGCCGGCGGCACGCGGCCGAGCGCCTGCGCCAGATCGCCGGCCAGCAGGCTCGACATGAACGGCTCATCGGCGAATACGCGCAGGCCAGGCGTCGCGGACAGCAGGCGGTCGAGCCGCGCATGCGTGCTCGCCGCCAGCACCACGCCGAGCACGCCGACGGCCGTGACGATCGCCGAGAAGCGCGTCGTCGTGCTGATGCCCGACGCCATGCCGGTGCGATGCGGCGGCACGCACGCCATGATCGCCTTCTGCGTGTCGCCGTTCATGATGCCCGCGCCGCACCCCGTCACGAACATGCCGAGCGCGACGAGCCGGTAGTCGCCACTGGCCGTCAGCGCCGCGGTCGCGAGGTTGCCGGCGCCGATCAGCGCGAGCCCGCCCGCCAGCACGCCGCCGGACGACACGCGCGCGGCCAGCGCCGCGCCGAGCGACGGACCGGCGATCATCGCGAACGCGAACGGCAGCATCCCGAGCCCCGCGTCGATCGCCGACATCCCGAACGCGTTTTGCAGGTACAGCGGCAGGAACGTCATCATCACCTGCGCGCACGCCGCGTAACCGAACATCGCGAGCACGGCGCCGACGAAGCGCGGCTGGCCAAACAGCGCGAGATCGATCATCGGCCGCGCTTGCCAGCGCTCCGCGCCGACGAACGCCGCCAGCAGCGCGGCCGCGAGCGCGAACCGGCCAAGCGTCGCGCCCGACAGCCAGCCGTGCGACGGCGCACCGATCAGCGCCGCGATCGCGCAGGCGAGCGCCGCGCCGAACAGCAGGCTGCCGGCCGCATCCACGCGCTTCGCATGCGGATCGTTCGATTCGTCGATCGCGACGCGCGCACCGGCCGCCAGCAGCAGGCAGACGGGCAGGTTCAGCAGGAACACCCAGCGCCACCCAATCCATTGCGTGATCGCGCCGCCGACGAGCGGCGCGATGGCCGTCGCGATTCCCATGCACATGCCCCAGATCGCCCACGCACGGGCCCGTTCGCGGCCGTCCGGGAAACGGTTCGCGATCACCGCGAGCGCCGCGGTCAGCAGCAGCGCGGCGCCGCCGCCCTTCACCGCACGCGCGGCGATCAGCCAGCCGGCCGACGGCGCGATGCCGCAGCCGAGCGACGCGACAAGGAACAGCGCGAGCCCCGTGAAGAGCATCCGCTTGCGTCCGAAGCGGTCGGCGAGCCCGCCGGCCGGCAGCAGACACGCGGCGAACGCGGTCATGTACGCGCTCACGACCCATTCGATATCGGCGAAGCTCGCATGAAAGCTGCGCGCGATGCTCGGCAGCGAGACGGCCACCACGTTGGTGTCGAGCACGATCAGCGAGCAGGTCGCGGATGCGACGGCGAGCGTCGCGGCGGCAGGCAGGCGGGTGCCCGTGCGCGGGACGGCAGCCGCGCTCGTGCGCGACGCCGGTGAAGACTGGGACATCCGGCACTCCGGAACAGGATGAGGGAGCCGTATGCTAGGCTTGTCCCGTATTGCCTGTCATTGACACTTCAATGCTGTTTTATTGACGAAAATTGCAACCATGGACCGGCTCGAATTCCGTCACGTGCGGGCGTTCCTGAGCGTCGCGCAACATCTGCATTTCGCGCGCGCGGCGGAGGCGCTCGACATGGCGCCGCCCGCGCTCACGCGGCAGATCCAGGAAGCCGAGCGGGTGCTCGGCGTGCGGCTGTTTCACCGGTCGCGCCGGGCGGTCACGCTGAGCGCCGCCGGCGAGGCCTATCTCGCGGAAGCGCGCGCCGCGGTCGAGCATCTGCAACGCGGCCGCGAACTCGCCGCGCTGGCCGAACGCGGCGAACTCGGCCGGATCGAGATCGGCTATGTGTCGTCGGCCGTGTATTCGGGCACGCTGCAGCGCACCGTCGGCGCATTTCGCACCGCTCACCCGCGCATCGAGCTGAACCTGCGCGAAGTGCCGATGGACGACGTCGCGAACCAGCTCGACGCCGGCCGGCTCGACCTCGCGTACGTGCGCCCGCCGCTCGCGCTGCCCGGCGGCCTGCGGATCGTCACGCTGCAGCGCGACGTGTTCGTCGCGGCCGTGCCCGCCGATTCGCGCTACGCGGCGATGGCCGCCGTGCGCGCGGCGGACCTCGCCGACGCGCGCTTCGCGGTGCCCGAACAAGAATTCGGCACGCTCGAAGTCGCGCGCCGCGGCCGCTTCGCGCCGGTGGTCGCCGCGCGGCCGGGCGGCCTGCTCGCGGTGCTCGCGTGCGTGTCGGTGAACGGCTGGGTCGCGGTGATTCCCGACGCGCTCGCCGGTTGCGTGTCGCTGCCGGGCGTCGTGTACCGGCCGATCGCCGGCAAGCCGATCATGTCGGAACTCGCGCTCGCGCACCGGCGGTTCGAAAAGGCGCCTGCGGTGCGGGCATTCCTGCGCACGATGCCGCCGGCCGCGTAAAGCGCCCGCGCAAGCGTCCCGGGCGTCCGGGTCGACGCCGGCCGCACCGGCGCCCGCCGCGCGAATATGCATTTCACGATTCGATGTTTGTCGGCCGGAAACCGATTCCGTAACCTGCCCGGCAGCCGCGCGGCCCGCGCGCGGATCACCGAGGACACACCGCCGATGCCCCACGCTTCCGCCCCAGCGCGCCGCCGCGCGCTGCAGCGCCTTGCCGCCCTCGCCGCCGCGCCGCTCGCGGGCGGCCTTGCCCTGCCCGCCCGTGCGGCCGGCGCCGATCTGTCGGGCGTCACGCTCGTCCTCGGCGACCAGGCCGGCGGCCTGCGCGCGCTCGCCGAAGCGGCGCGCGTGCTCGACGGCACGCCGTACCGGTTCCGCTGGGCCAACTTCCAGGGCGCCGCGCCGCTGTTCGAAGCGCAGCGCGCGGGCGCGATCGATCTCGCGCCGGCCGGCGACCTGCCGGTCCTGACGGCCGCGCTCGGCGATCCGTCGTTGCGGATCGTCGCGACGCGCGTCGGTTCGCCGGCGTCGCTCGGCATCGTCGTGCAGCCCGACTCGCCGGTTCGCGCCGTGGCCGACCTGAAAGGGCAAACCGTGGTCGTATCATCGGCGCGCGGCAGCATCTCGCAATACCAGCTGTACGGCGCGCTGCGCGAACACGGGCTCGCGCCGCGCGACGTCGACGTGCGCTTCGTGCTGCCGGTCGACGCGTTCGCCGCGTTCGAGGCGAAGCGGATCGGCATCTGGGCCACGTTCGATCCGTACTACGGGCATGCGGTGCGCCGCGGCGCGCGCATCGTCCGCGACGGCAGCGGCATCAATTCGGGGCTCGCGTTCCTGACGTCGCCGGTCGAGACACTCGACGATCGCGGCAAGCGCGCGGCGCTTGCGGACGTGCTCGCGCGGCTCGCCCGCGCGGGCCAATGGGCGCTCGCGCACCCGGCCGACTACGCGAGCGTCTATGCGTCGCTCACGCGCCTGCCGCCCGATGCGGCCACCGACATCGCGCGCCGGGCCGCGCTCGCGCAGCGCAGCCTCAGCGGCGCCGACATCGACGTGTTGCAGCGCGTCGCCGATCGCGCGGCGGCGGACGCGATCCTGCCGCGCCGTGTCGACGTTGCATCGATCGCCATCCGGCAGGTGTCCGCGTGAGCGATGCGGCGCGAGGATGCGCTCAGCGCGGCCGCGCCATATCGAGATCCGGCACGTCGTCGCCGAACGTCGACGCGACGAGCGTGCGCATTGCGGCGATCAGCAGCGTCGGCCCCGACTGGTTGAACGTGCAGCGCTCGCCCGCGGCCGGCACCGCGCGGTGCAGCATGGCACGCCACGCGCCTCGCCCGCCGTCGCGCTCGAACCCGGCAAACGGCAGCCGCTCGACGATCGGGCCGCCGTCCGCCCAGGACGATGACGGCGCGAACGGTGTCGGGACGCCGCCCGGTTCGCGGATCGACGTGCAGCCGGACGCGTCGGCACGCGGCGCCTCGTGGCCTTCCGCGGTCGCGACCCAGTAATCCAGCGCCGCACCTGTCAGATCCTGGACTTGCATGGCCCTCTCCGTCGCCGTCGTTCCAGTCGACATGCTAACCGTTGCGCACGCACGCGCGGTCCGGACGGCGCCTCGGCGCCCCCGGCGAGCCGCTGCATCGCGAAATCCCGCCCCCGAACAAACCCGCGCACGCTGTCACCTGTGTGACATTCCTGCGTAGAATGATCTGACGGCTTGCCGCCCGGCCCGCGGCACGCCATCGAGCCCATCACAAACACAAATGCGCGCCGATCCGGACCCGTTTCCGTACGTTCGGCGACAACAGGACCAGACAATGCGGCGCAGACCGGATCTCACGGGGGGACGTATGTCCAGGCACACCCTGAAGCCGTTGGTATCGCTCGTCGTGCCGTTTCACGACGAAGCAGAAGCGATCGATGCGTTCTTCGCGACCACCGTTCCGATACTGGAAGCGATCGGCACCGCGCGCTTCGAGATCGTTTGCGTGAACGACGGCAGCCGCGACGGCACGCTGGACAAGCTGATCGACATCGCGGTCGCCGATTCGCGCGTGCGCATCGTCGACCTCACGCGGCGCTTCGGCAAGGAGGCCGCGCTGACCGCCGGCATCGACGAAGCGGCCGGCGCCGCCGTGATCCTGATCGACGCCGACCTGCAGGACCCACCCGCGCTCATCCCCGCGATGCTCGAACGCTGGCACGCCGGCGCCGAGGTCGTCGCCGCGAAGCGCACCGACCGCAGGTGCGACCCGCTGATGCAGCGCGTGGCCGCCGCGCTCTATTACCGCGTGCATAACCAGCTGTCCGAAGTCGAGATGCCGGAGAACGTCGGCGATTTCCGGCTGATGGACCGTCAGGTCGTCGACGCGCTGCGCGCGCTGCCCGAGCGCCGACGCTTCATGAAAGGCCTGTTCGCGTGGGTCGGCTACCGGACCGAGATCATCGAATACACGCGCGCCGCACGCAGCGGCGGTCACTCGAAATTCTCCGGGTGGCGACGCTGGAACTTCGCGCTCGAGGGCATCACGAGCTTCAGCACCGTGCCGTTGCGCGTGTGGACCTACATCGGCCTCGCGTTCGCCGTGCTGTCGTTCGTCTACGGCGCGTACATCGTGATGCGCACGCTGCTGTTCGGCAATCCGGTGCACGGCTACGCGTCGCTGATCTCGGTCATGCTGTTCGTCGGCGGCATCCAGTTGATCGGCATCGGCGTGATCGGCGAATACCTGGGCCGCATCTATCACGAATCGAAGCAGCGCCCGGTCTACCTCGTCCGACGCCGCTACCGGGCCGATGCGCAGGCCGGCCTGCAGCCCGCACGGCACGCCGCGGCACCGGACGGCTCGAAGCTGCTGCAGTTTCCGGTCCGGCGCATCGCGACGGCCCGGCGCCGGCAGACGGTCGTGGCTGGCGCGCAGGCGCCGCGCAATCTGTCGGTCAAGTAGCGCCGCATGGATATTTCCGGCTCGTCGATACGGCGCGACGAACGCCCTGTCCGCGTCTGGCTCACCCCCGGACGCATCGTGCTTTACAGCGCGGTCATGCTGGTGATCGGCGTGCTGCTGGGGTCGATCCTGCTCTGGATCGGCTTTCATTCGACCGATTCGGACACGTTCCGCCCCGGCTCGGGGTATATGGTGTTCTGGTCCGCGTCCCATCTGATGCTCCACGGCTCGCCGTGGCAGGCGTACGACGTCCCCGCGTTCTCGCGCGCGCTCGCCGGACTGTTCCCGTCGGCGGGCCGCCATGCGTTCCTGCCATGGCTGTACCCGCCGTCGTATCTGCTCGCGGTAACACCGCTCGCGCTGCTGCCCTACGCGATCAGCTATCCGCTGTTCGTCGTGCTCGGCATCGTGCTGCTCGGCCTCGCGGTGTGGCGCGTGTCGGGGTTCGGCGCCGTACCCGGCGCGACGCGCATCGGCTGGCTCGCGCTGCTCGCCTGCCCGGGCGTGCTCGTCACCGCGATGTACGGGCAGAACGCGATGCTGACCGCGGCGTGTGCGGCGCTCGCCGTGTATTTCGTCGACCGGCGGCCGATGCTGGCCGGCCTCTGTATCGGACTCCTGTCGGTCAAGCCGCAACTGGCCATGCTGTTCCCGTTCGTGCTGATTGCCGCGCGCGCGTGGCGCGCGTTCGCGTGGGCCGCGGCCTGGGCGACCGCCATCACCGCGCTGGGGATCGCGGCGGGCGGCATCGAACCGCTCCGCCTGTTTCTGCAGAATGCCGGTGCGCTGCGTTCGCTGATCATCGAACATGGCGTGCCGTTCTGGTTTGCGTCGCCGACGCCGTTCGCGGCGTTTCGGCTCGCCGGCCTGCCGCCGGCCCTCGCGTTCGCGGGACAAGCCGCCATCGCGGCAATCGCGCTCGCGGCAGCGTGCTGCGTCTGGCGCCGCAGCCGGGACGCGCGGTTGCGCGGTGCGGTACTCGTCGTCGCGACGCTGGCCGCCAATCCGTATGTCTGGCACTACGAACTGTCGTGGCTGTGCGTCCCGATCGCGTGCATGATCGCCATCGGCTCGCAGTACGGCTGGCGGCGCGGCGAGCAATCCATCGTCGCCGTCATGTGGGCGCTGCCGCTGTACGAGTTTCTGAATCCGTGGATGAAGCTGCCGCAGATCGGGCCCGCCGTCATATCGATCGCGCTGCTCGTGCTGCTGCGGCGCGCAGGCTCCCTGCCGCGATCCCCCGCGCGGCGATAAGCATAGTTCAAATCGTTGCTTGTCCGGCCCCGGGGCGTCACCGAGAATGACCCGACGGGCTGCGGCCCGGCCTCGTTCCCCAACGTCCCGGATCCATCGATTCCATGCTTCCACTGCGCCTGCTGCGATCGCTGCTGATCGCGTCCCTCGTTGCATTGCCGGCCGCCGCCGCGCACGCCGACAAGCCCACCACCCTGCGTATCGGCGTTGCCCAGCAAGGCGCCGGCGATCCCCCCACCTTCGGCGGATCGAGCGCCGCCACCGTGCAGTTGCAACAGCTCGTCGAGAAGGAATTCGCCGCCGACGGCATCAAGGTGCAATGGCTGTTCTTCAAGGGCGCGGGCCCGGCCGTCAACGAGGCGATCGCCAACAAGGCGCTCGACTTCGCGTACCAGGGCGACCTGCCCGCCGTGCTCGCGCGCTCGAACGGGATCAAGACGCGCCTGCTGCTCGCCGCGAGCGTGCGCTCGGGCATCAAGATCGCGGTGCCGCCCGACTCGACGATCCGCTCGATCAAGGACCTGAAGGACCGCCGCGTGTCGATCTTCCGCGGCACCAACCTGCAGCTCGTCGCCGACAACGCGCTCGCGAAGAACGGCCTCGGCGAACGTGACCTGCGCGTGATCAACCTCGACGCCGCCAGTTCGCTCGCCGCGCTCGCGTCGAAAGGCATCGACGCGTCGGTGGGCGACTACGCGCTATACAAGCTGCGCGACGCGGGCCTCGCGAAGATCATCTACGAATCGCAGAACGACGGCCCGCAGCTGACGCGCCAGACCCACCTGCTCGTGCTCGACGATTTCGACCGCGCGCATCCGGACATCGTGCAGCGCGTCGTCACCGCGTTCGTGAAGGGTGCGCAATGGTCGTCCGACGAGGCGAACCGCGATGCGCTGTTCAAGCTGTGGGCAAAAAGCGGCGTGCCGTATTCGTCGTGGCAGGACGACTACGCGAACCAGCGCCTGAAGGACCGCCTGTCCCCGCTGATCGACCCGTTCGTCATCGCGCGCTACAAGGCCGTCGCGCAGGATGCGCTGAACCTGAAGCTGATCCGCCAGCCGGTCGACGTCGACGGCTGGTTCGAGCCGAAATATCTCGACAATGCCTTGCGCACGCTGAAGCTCGAACACTACTGGCAACGTTACGACGCGGCCGGCAAGCCCCTCTCCTGACCCGGACCGCCCCGATGAGCGACACCGCGTTTCCCGTCCCGTCGTCCGAATCGCCCGCGCTCGCCGTGCCGCCGCGCCGCGCGGCGGCGCTGCGACGACTCGCGTGGCAGCTCGCACCGTGGGCGCTGCCCGCGCTGCTGTTCGCGCTGTGGAGCGTCGGTAGCGCGCGCGGCTGGATCGCGCCGCAGATCCTGCCGCCGCCCGAACGCGTGGTCGACACGCTGGCCGACCTCGCATCGAGCGGCGATCTCGTGCGCCACACGCTGATCAGCCTGCAGCGCGTGCTCGTCGGCTTCGCGGCCGGCACGCTGCTCGGCGTGTCGCTCGGCGTCGCGCTCGGACTGTCGCGCACGCTGGAAGCCTATGTGCTGCCGAGCTTCAACGCGCTCGTGCAGATTCCGGTGCTCGGCTGGCTGCCGTTCCTGCTGCTGCTCGTCGGCGTCGGCGAACCGCTGAAATACCTGCTGATCGCGCATGCAGCGCTCGTCCCCGTCACGCTGAGCACGTTGCAGGGGTTTCGCCAGACGCCGCCCGCGCTCGACGAAGTCGCGCGCGGGTTCGGCTACACGCGCCGGCAACGCGTCCTCCACGTCGTGCTGCCGGCCGCGATTCCGACGCTCGCGACCGGCGTGCGGCTCGCGTTCACGAAATCGTGGCTCGCGCTCGTCGTGGTCGAACTCGTCGCGTCGTCCGAAGGGCTCGGCTACCTGATCGTGTACGGGCGGCAACTGTTCCAGCTCGATCTCGTGATGGCGGCCGTGGTCGTGGTCGGCGCGGTCGGCCTGCTGATCAACCGGGCGCTCGACGCACTCGAAGCGCGCCTGCGCCGCGGCGTGCCGTCCGCGTTTCGCGGTTGAACCGGTCCGCCCGACCAATCGAAGGAGAGTCGCCCGTGCCCCACGCCGCCACGCCGTCAACGACACCGCCCGCCACGCCCGCCCGCCGCCTGCATGCACCCGACTGGCGCGGCTTCGTCCTGCCGCTCGCCGCATTGGCGTGCTGGTGGGCCGTCGCTTCCGCCCATCTCGTGAAAAGCGGCCTGCTCGTCGGTCCCGCCGACGTGCTGCACACCGCGTGGGCGCAGGCCACGAGCGGCGCGCTCGGCCGTGCATTGTCGGCATCGCTCGCGCGTGAAGCATGCGGGTTCGCGATCGGCGCGACGGGCGGGCTGTTGCTCGGCGCCGTGCTCGGGCTGTCGCGCATCGCCGCGCGAATGGTCGGCCCGAGCTTCGACACGTTCAAGCAGATCTCGCTGTTCGCGTGGATTCCGCTGATTTCGGTGTGGTTCGGGCTCGGCGACGTCGCGAAGGTCGTGTTCCTGTCGCTCGCCGCGCTGCTGCCCGTCGCCGCCCATACCTGCGACGGCATTCACGCAGTGCCGCGCGCGTATGTCGATGTCGCTCGCGCACTGCGCTACTCGCGGCTCCAGCTGATCCGCCACGTGATCCTGCCGGCCGCGCTGCCGTCGATCTTCACCGGCCTGTATCTCGGCCTGATCTATTCGTGGCTCGCGACGCTCGGCGCCGAGTACCTGCTCGTCGCCGGCAGCGGGATCGGCAACACGCTGATCGACGGCAGCGAGCAGTTCCGGATGGATCTCGTGCTGTTCGGGATCATCGTCGTCGGCGTGACCGGCTGGGCGCTGAACGCGACCGCGCGCGCAATCGAACGCAAGGTGCTGGCCCGGCGCGGCGACCTGCCCCGTTGAGCGTCCTTTTTCTTCCTGTCGCCTCTTCCCCGGACCGCCATGACGACCCTCGCCTCCGATTCGCTCGACATCCTCCATGTCAGCAAGCACTACACGCAGCGCGGCACGACGCTCGCCGTGCTCGACGACGTGTCGCTGCACGTGCGTGCCGGCGAATTCGTCACGATCGTCGGCGCCAGCGGCTGCGGCAAGTCGACGCTGCTGCGGCTCGTCGCCGGACTCGATACCGATTACACGGGCGAAATCCGTGCCGGCGACGAACGCGTGCGCGACACGTCGCTGCAGCGCGGCATCGTGTTCCAGGATCACCGGCTGTTCCCGTGGCTGACCGTCGAACAGAACATCGGCGCCGCACTGCGCAACGCACCGCTGGACCCGGCCGCGAAACGGCGCGCGGTCGCGGAGCACATCGCGCTCGTCGGGCTGAACGGCTTCGAGCACGCGTTTCCGAACCAGTTGTCGGGCGGGATGGCGCAGCGCGTCGCGATCGCGCGCGGCCTCGTGAACCGGCCGCGCGTGCTGCTGCTCGACGAGCCGTTCGGCGCGCTCGACGCGCAGACGCGCGCGAAGATGCAGAACGAACTGCTGCGCATCTGGGAACAGGAACGCATCACGATGATGCTGGTCACGCACGACGTTGACGAAGCGGTCTATCTCGGCGACCGCGTCGTCACGATGGCGCCGCGTCCGGGCCGCATCGCGCGCATCGTCGACGTCGCGCTGCCGCGCCCGCGCCGGCGCGATTCATTGGAATTCGCGCGCTTGCGCGACACCGTGCTCGCCGATTTCGACGACGGCGAGCCGCCGGGCGACGACGCGTCGGGCGGCACCCGCATCGACGCGGCGCGCCCGCACCGGATCGGCGAATGGCGGCTCGCGTGGTAGCGACGCGACGCGCGCGCCTTGTTCAGCAGGACGACACATATCGTTCATCGCAGCGCGCACGCTAAGGTTGTGACGATTCATCGGTTCCGGTTCCGCGCGGTCCCTGCTTGAATGGAGATTCGACCGACCCCGACTCCAGGAGACTCCCGATGTCCGAAGTCCAGCACGCCGCTCCGTCGTTTTCGCCCGCTTCGCATGCCGCACCGCGCCCGGCCGCCGTCCCGCTCCAGCTTCGCCAGGTCGCCGGCCGGATCGGCGCCGAAATCGCCGACGTGCGGCTGTCGGCCACGCTCGACGATGCGACGTTCGACGCGATCCAGGCCGCGCTGCTGCGCCACAAGGTGCTGTTCTTCCGTGGCCAGCACCATCTCGACGACACCGCGCAGGAAGCATTCGCCCGCCGCTTCGGCGACACGGTCGCGCACCCGACCGTGCCGTCCGTCGACGGCAGCGCGGCCCTGCTCGAACTCGATTCCGCGCACGGCGCACGCGCCAATTCGTGGCACACCGACGTGACCTTCGTCGACGCGTACCCGAAGATCTCGATCCTGCGCGCGGTCGTGATTCCGCCATTCGGCGGCGATACCGTCTGGGCCAACACGGCCGCCGCGTACGCGCATCTGCCCGACCCGCTGCGTGCGCTCGCCGACACGCTGTGGGCGCTGCATACGAACGCGTACGACTATGCGTCGACGCACGTGCATGCCGACGATGCGCAACTGAAGCGCTACCGCGAAGTGTTCACGTCGACCGTCTACGAAACCGAGCACCCGATCGTGCGCGTGCATCCGGAAACCGGCGAGCGCACGCTCGTGCTCGGCCACTTCGTGCAGCGGCTCAAGGGGCTGTCGGCGCAGGATTCCGCGCATCTGCTGCAGGTGTTCCACGAGCACGTGACGCGCCTCGAAAACACCGTGCGCTGGAACTGGCGGGAAGGCGACGTCGCGATCTGGGACAACCGCGCAACCCAGCACTACGCGATCAACGACTACGGCGATGCGCGCCGCGTCGTGCGCCGCGCGACCGTTCACGGCGACGTGCCGGTCGGCATCGACGGCCGCCGGAGCGTCCTGCTGAAGGGGCCGGGCGCCACGCTGCAATAACGTCCACGTCCCGCGGCGGCGCCCTTTCCCGCGCCGCCGCGCCATTTCACTGGAGGACACCCGCGATGAACCGCACACCACCTGACCGACGCCTGCACCCGCAACGATGTCGTCCGTCTCTCCCGTTCACAACCGCCAGGAGCGTCGCATGAGCGCCCTACTCGAACCCGCCGCCCAGCCGGTCGACGTGATCCCGCTGTCCGCCCATATCGGCGCGGAAATCCGCGGCGTCGACCTCACGCAACCGTTGACCACGCCGCAGATCGCGGCGATCCGCACCGCGCTGCTGAAATGGCGCGTCGTCTTCTTCCGCGAACAATTCCTCACGCACGAGCAGCATGTCGCGTTCTCCGCGCAATTCGGCGAACCGACGGTCGGCCACCCGGTGTTCGGGCACGTCGACGGCCATCCGGCCGTCTATTCGATCGCGAAGCATCGCAAGGCGACGCGTTTCGAAGGCGAACCGGTGCGCCGGCCCTGGACCGGCTGGCACACCGACGTGACGGCCGCCGTGAACCCGCCGTGGGCGTCGATCCTGCGCGGCGTGACGATCCCGCCGTACGGCGGCGACACGCACTGGACCAACCTCGTGCGCGCGTACGAAACGCTGTCCGCGCCGCTGCGCGGCTTCGTCGATACCCTGCGCGGCATCCATCGCTTCACGCCGCCGCCCGGCGCGCGCGCGACCGGCGCATTCGACGACGCCGTCGAGCGCCGCCCGCTCGTGACCGAGCATCCGCTCGTGCGCGTGCATCCGGAAACCGGCGAACGCGCGCTGTACGTGAGCCCGAGCTTCCTGAAATCGATCGTCGGGCTGACGCCGCGCGAGAGCCAGGCGCTGCTCGAACTGCTGTGGGAACACGTGACGCGGCCGGAATTCACGATCCGCTTCAAATGGGAGCCGCGCGGCATCGCGTTCTGGGACAACCGTGCGACCGCCCATCTCGCGCCCGTCGACATCTTCGATCTCGACTTCGATCGCCAGCTGTATCGCACGACGCTCATCGGCGACGTGCCGGTCGGCCCCGACGGCCGGCCGTCGGTCGCACTCGAAGGCACGCCGGTCGAGGCCGCGGCCGCCGTCGCACTCAACTGACGCGGCGAACGCCGGCGCGCACGAACGCGCCGGCCCCCACTTCCGTCAATCGAGCCACACGCCGTCGAACCGGTGCCCGCCGAGCGGCGAGAACGTCAGTCCGTGTACGCGCTTGGAGATCGGCAGCGACACGATCGACGTCGCGATCGGCGTGAACGGCACCTGGTCCTTGAACACCACTTGCGCCTGCTCGTACAGCGCCGTGCGTTTCGCGACATCCGCGTTCGAACGCGCCGCCGTCACGAGCTGCTCGAAGTCCTTGTTGCACCACTTCGCGAGATTGCTGCCGTGCACCGCGTCGCAGCCGAGCAGCGTGCCGAGCCAGTTGTCGGGGTCGCCGTTGTCGCCCGACCAGCCGTACAGGATCGCGTCGTGCTGACCGTCGTGCTTCGCGCGGCGGTTGTACTCGCCCCATTCGTAGCTGACGATCTTCGCGCGCACGCCGATCTTCGCCCAGTCCTGCTGGATCAGTTGCGCCATCAGTTGCGCATTCGGGTTGTACGGGCGCTGCACGGGCATCGCCCACAGCGTCAGGTCGAAGCCGTTCGGAAAGCCGGCCTGCGCGAGCAGCGCCTTCGCGGCGGCCGGATCGCGCGGCGCATCCTTCAGGCGCGGGTTGTACGACCATTGCGCGGGTGGCATCGGGTTCGTCGCGACCGTCGCGTCGCCGTTGAACACGGTCTTGATGATCGCCGTCTTGTCGATCGCGATGTCGAGCGCGCGCCGCACGTCGACGCGATCGAGCGGCGGATGCTGCGTGTTGTACGCGACGAACCCGACGTTGAAGCCCGTCCCCGAAAACAGCGTCAGCCTCGGGTCGCGCCGCACCGTCTCGAGATCGGCCGGCCGCGGAAACACCGACACCTGGCATTCGCCGGCCACGAGCTTCTGCAAGCGCGCGGCCGGATCGGGCGTGATCGCGAACACGAGGCGCGCGAGCTTCACGTCGTCTGGTTTCCAGTAGTCGGGATTCGCGTCGTAGCGGATCAGCGCATCCTTCTGGTACGTGCGCAGCAGGAACGGCCCCGTGCCGACCGGGAACTGGTTGATGTCGGACTCGCGATGGCGCGCGGCGAGCTGCCCCGCATATTCGGCCGACAGCACCGACGCGAACGCCATCGCGAGATTGCGCACGAACACGACGTCGGGCGACTTCAGCACGAAGCGCACCGTATAGTCGTCGACCTTCTCGATGCGCTCGATGTTGCGGTCGAAGCCGAGATCGCTGAAATACGGGAAGCTGACCGGATAGGCCTTGCGGAACGGATCGTCCGGGTCGAGCATCCGGCGGAACGTGAACACGACGTCGTCGGCCTGGAACGGTCGCGTCGGCGTGAACCACGCGGTGGTCTGGAACTTCACGCCGCGCCGCAGATGAAACGTGATCGTGCGCTGGTCGGGCGACACGTCCCAGCTCGTCGCCAGCGACGGCACGAGATCGAGCGTGCCGCGCTTGAACTGCACGAGCCCGTTGTAGATCGTGTACGTGCTCGCATCGAAATCGGTGCTCGTCGTGTGCTGGCCGGGATCGAAGCCGGCCGGGCTGCCTTCGGAGCAGTACACGAGCGTCTTGCCGGCGGGTGCGGCGAGCGCCTGCGTCGCGGCGCCGGCCAGCAGCAACGACGCGGCGACGCCGCGAAGCACGGCGCCGGCATGCGGTACGCCGCGCGTACGGCGCGCGGCTGACGAAACGAAAGGATTCTTCATGATGGCGGTTGGAAGCAAGGGCTGTCATGCGAATGACGACCGCCGATCTTCGCGCGCCTCCCGCCGATCGCTTACCAATTAATTCCGCGTTGCTTATCGTCGCCGATGCATCCCGCTGCCGCTGCATCGAAAAGTCCATGCGAGCGGCGCATCCATGCCGAACACGGCCGCGGGCCGCCCGGGCACGCGCATCGAAACCGTCGAAACCGTCGCGACCATTCGCGCGCCACCGCATGGCCTTCCGGCCCCCTGCAGGTTCTCCGGAATGGGTGCATCGTATCGGTTGGCCGACGCCGACACCCGCGCGCGGGAATCCGCCCCGCGCGCACGTGCCGGCACGGCGCGTCCGTGCGCGCCGCCCTTTCTGGAGGAACCACGATGCCGCTCAGCCCCGATACGCCCTCTCGTCCGGTGAAATCGCCGGGCCCCGATCATCCGATCCTGATCGAACCGCACTCGTCCCGCGTGATCGTGAAGGTGGCCGACAAGGTCGTCGCCGATACGCGCCACGCGCTGGTGCTGCGCGAGGCCAGCTATCCGGCGGTGCTGTACATTCCGCGCGAGGATGCCGACATGTCGCTGCTGCAACGTACCGACCACGCGACGTACTGCCCGTACAAGGGCGATTGCGCGTACTACTCGATCCCCGCCGGCGGCGAACGCTCGATCAATGCCGTGTGGACGTACGAGCATCCGAATCCGGCCGTCGAATCGATTCGCGGGCACCTCGCGTTCTACCCGGATCGCGTCGATTCGATCGAGGAACGTCTGCTCGTCAGCGAGTGAAAACGGTCGCGCCCGGCTCCACCGCGGGCCGGTATCGTGCGCCCGCTGATTTGCATATCAGCATTCGTTGGTTGGCCGCGGGCCCGCGCGGCCGTATCGTCCTGAATCCGGCGCGGGCCGGCCCGTTGCGTGCGTCGCCCGCATCCGGCCCGGTCCTGCGCCGGCCGCGCCGCCCCCGCGCGCGGTCCGTGAACCCGCACGCAGGACATTCCGATGAACGACACCCCGCACGCAGACCTTGAAACGAACCCGGCGAACCCGCGCCGCCGCCAGTGGCTGCACGGCGCGGCCGCCGGGCTGGCCGGGCTCGCGCTCGGCCCGCTCGCGGCCGTGCCCGCGCGGGCCGAGGCCAACGGCACGCGGCTGCGCATCGGCTTCCAGAAATACGGCAACTTCGTCGTGCTCAAGGCACGCGGCACGCTCGAGAAGCGTCTCGCGAACCAGGGCGTCACCGTGCAATGGCTCGAATTCCCGGCCGGCCCGCAACTGCTCGAAGGGCTGAACGCCGGCGCGATCGACGTCGGCACGGTCGGCGAAACCCCGCCGATCTTCGCGCAGGCCGCCGGCGTCGATTTCGTCTACATCGGCAACGAGCCGCCCGCGCCGCAGGGCGAGGCGATCGTCGTGCTGCCCGATTCGCCGATCCGCACCGTCGCGCAACTGCGCGGCAAGAAGGTCGCGTTCAACAAGGGCTCGAACGTCCACTACCTGCTGGTGAAGGCGCTCGAGCATGCGGGCCTCGCGTACGCCGACATCCAGCCGATCTACCTGACGCCGGCCGACGCGCGCGCCGCGTTCGTGCAGCGCAGCGTCGATGCGTGGGTGATCTGGGATCCGTATCTGGCCGCCGCCGAACGGCAGCTCGGCGCGCGCGTGGTCGCGAACGGCGACGCTCTCGTGCGCAACACGCAGTACTACCTCGCGGCGCGCAAGTACGCGGCCGCGCATCCGCAGGTGCTGCGCGCGCTGCTAGACGAAGTCGACGCGGTCGATCGCTGGGCGCGCGATCACGTGCCCGAGGTGGCCGCGCAACTGTCGCCGCTCGTCGGCCTCGACGCACCGACGCTCGAAGTCGCGCTCAAGCGCGCCGGCTACGGCGTGCAGCCGATCACGGACGCGACGGTCGCGTACCAGCAGAACATCGCCGACGCGTTCAGCACGCTGAAGCTGATCCCGGGCAAGCTATCGGTGGCAAGCGCACGCTGACGCGTCACGATGCAGGCGTCGCGCCGATGCGCCGCCATTCGTCGTAGTCGGTGACGAGGCCCGCGTCGTCGGTTCCGATATCGGCCGCATACGTGCCGCTCTCGTAGCGATACACGTGCGGCGCCGTGCGCGCATAGCGCTGCTCGCCGCGTACGATGTCGAAACCGGGGAAACGCAGCCACGCGGTGCGAATCTCGGCCGACTCGCCGACGGCGAGCGCCAGCCGCCGGATCGGCAGCGTATTGGTCGACGGACTGAAGCCGAGATCGATGTCGGTTGCGCCCGCAAGCATCGGCGCCTCGACGCCGTCGATCGTCCACTGCCCGGCATCGCAAGCGATGTCCCATTGCCGTGGCGGCGCCGTGCCGGTCCACCGCGTCACGCGCGCCGAACGGGTGAGCCAGTCGGCGCCGCATGTGATCGCGTAGTCGATCCGGAACGGCGTGCCGTCGAGCGCGCCCGTCACCGCCCCCGACAGCGCGATGCCCGTTTGCGACTCGTCGAGCCGGCACCATTCGGCCGCCTGCCACGTCTGCACGATCTGCCATGCGACGCAGTGCGTGCGTCGGGCGTCATTCCGTTGCGTCATGTCGGGCCTCCTGTCGTGTCGCGCGGAAGAAGGCCGATTTTCGCTCACCGTGCGAATGAACGCACGCGGCTTCGGCGGTGCCACGGGCGCACCGGCCGATAGTCAGTATCGGCCCGACACACTCCGTCGCCCCTTCGCCGCTTTGGTACCATCCGTCGATCGGTAAAAATCGAACCGGAAGACACGAGGCGCGACTTCATGGATTTGTTGGCGACGATGCGCATCTACGTGAGGGTCGTGGAGCGCGGCACGATGTCCGGCGCGGCGCGGGATCTCGACATGGGCCAACCGGCCGTCAGCGAGCGCATCGAGAAGCTCGAAAAGCACCTCGGCACGCGACTGCTGATGCGCAGTGCCCGCACCCTCGCGTGCACGGAGGAAGGCCGAATTTTCTACGAACGCAGCAAGGCGCTGCTCGAAGCGGC
Organism: Burkholderia sp. IO2; assembly: GCF_029522185.1. Taxonomy (NCBI): domain Bacteria; kingdom Pseudomonadati; phylum Pseudomonadota; class Betaproteobacteria; order Burkholderiales; family Burkholderiaceae; genus Burkholderia; species Burkholderia sp. IO2. Next base: position 21,713 of record NZ_JAKWFH010000043.1, read on the forward strand.
CGAACTGGCCGTTGCGTCGGTATCGAAGACGGAGCATGCGCTCGACGGCACGATCCGGCTCGCGGCGCCGCAATGTTTCGGCGAGGTCGTGCTGCCGGGCGTGCTGATGCAGATCCGCACCGCGTACCCGAAGCTGCACATCGACCTCGTGCTGAACGACGATATCGTCGATCCGGTCACCGAGGGCGTCGACATTTCGATCCGGGTCGGCCAGCTCGGCGACGGCGGGTTCGTCGCGTACGCGCTCGGCGCGGTGGGCCGCGTGCTCGTCGCCGCGCCGTCGTATCTCCGCCAGCACGGCCCGATCGACACGAAGGCCGATCTCGCGAACCATCCGTTCATCCGCGTGAAAGGCGTGTTCGCGAACGAACAGGTACCGCTGCAGCGCGACGGCGGCGCAGTCGAATACGCGCGCATCCGCACCGTCATGACCGCCAGCCACTGGCGTCCGATGTTCGATACGATCACGGCGGGCGGCGGCATCGGCGTGGTCCAGCACCCGGCTTGCACCGATGCGCTCGAGCATGGCCGGCTCGTCCGCCTCCTGCCGTATTACGACGTTCCCGACTTCGCGCTCAATGTGCTGGTGCACGCGCAGCGCCCGCTGCCGCCACGCGTGCGCGCCGTCGTCGACCTGCTGAAGAAGGAAGTTCCGCTGCTGCTGACGAAGCATCGCCGGTAGTCGCCGCCCTGCGCCGCCATCACGCCTGCAGCGACTTCCCCGGCTCCTTCACGTGCGCATCGACTTCCATCTGGTAGAAACGCGCGCTGACGAAGCCGAACAGCGTCCAGCCGAGGAACACGCACAGGCCGCCGAGCATCAGCGCCTGCTCGCCCGAGCTGAACAGCGCATAGAAGCTGTACGCGGTCGCGACCATCGCGACCACGTTCGTCACGAGCGCCTTGCCCGGCGGTACCTTCGCGACCTTCTGGATCGTGATCAACGCGGCCATCGACATCACGTAAGGCACGAGGTTCGTGACGACCGCGAGATCGACGATCTTCTGGAACTGGCTGCTCAGCTCCGGGCTGATCGTCATCAGCGCGAGCGCGACCTGTGCGACCAGCAGGATCACCATGCCCACGATCGGCGTGCCCGTGCGCGTGGCACGTGCGAACACCGGCAGGAAGTAGCCGACGTCCGCCGAGCTCTTGAACACCTGCGCGACCGTAAACTGCCAGCCGAGCAGCGAGCCGATGCACGCGATCACCATCAGCGCGGTGACGATCGTGCCGACGGTCGGCGTGAACATCGTCGCGAATGCGATGCCGAACGGCGCGTTCGACTTCGCGAGGATCGCGTTGGGCACGATCCCCGCGATCACGTTGGTCGACACGATGTAGAAGATCGCCGACGCGATCGTGCCGCCGAGCACGGCGATCGGCACGTTGCGCTCCGGATTCTCCACGGCGTCCGAGTTCGCGCACGCCGATTCGAGCCCGAGGAACGCCCACAGCGTCACCGCGATCGAGCTGCCGACGGCCGCCCCGAACGGCATGTCGTGCGGATTCCACGCGGCGCCCCAGGTCGCGCCGCTGAACCAGAACCAACCGATCAGCGACACGACGACCACCGGAATGATCACGCCCCACACCGTCACCGCGCCGATCCGGCCGGTGATGCGCGAGCCGCCGAAATTCGCGACCGTCGTCAGCACGAGCAGGAAGATCGTCCACAGGCCCGTCTGCAGCGGCGACAGCGTCGCGTCGAACAGCACGGTGCCGTAGCCGACCGCCGTGACGCCGATCGCGACGTTGGCGATCACGAGCGACAGCCCGTACGTATAGTTCGCCATGTAGTTGCCGGCCTTGCCGAACGCGTACTCCGCGTAGCCGCCCATCCCGCCCGGCTTGCGGCTCAGCATCCCGCAGCGCGCGAACGCATAGGCCAGCGCGAGCGAGCCGCCGGCCGTGACGATCCACGACAGCAGCGAGATCGTGCCGACCTGCGCGAGCTTCGACGGCAGCAGGATGATGCCGGAGCCCATCATGTTGACCGCCGTGAGAATGGTGAGCTGCCAGACGTTCATCCGGTGTTTTTGCGCGGCCGCCGGGGCCGCGCCGGACACGCGTGCTGCATTTTCCATGGTGTCGATCCTTCGATGTGAGGCCGCCGCGCGGCCGGTCGCTCGTTCGCCCGGTCGGGCGTCAGGCCGTCAGGCAGTACACGCGGTACGTACCGTCCTCGACCTCCACGCCATGCGTGTCGTGCGCGAACCCCGGGAACCGCCGGTCGTACGCTTCGAGCGCCTTCAGGTAGCCGAGCACCGGACCGCCAGCCGGCCCCGCGTTCTCGCCCGGCATCAGGAGCGGAATGCCCGGCGGATACGGCACGACGCCGGTGGCCACGGTACGCCCGGCCAGCTCGTCGAGCGTCACCTGCTCGATGCGACCCTGCACGAGATGCTCGTACGCGCGCACCGGGCTCATCTCCGGCTTCGGCAGGATCGAGAACGCCTCCGACATCAGCCGCGTCGTGCCGAGCTGCTCCATCGCCGCGAACATCGTGTCGGCCAGGTCCTTCAGCCCCATGCCCGCATAGCGCGAGCCATGCTCCTTCGCGAGCGACGGAATCGCCAGGTCGAGCGGCAGGTTCGCGTCGTAGTCGCGCTTGAAATCGCACAGCGCGCTGACGAGCGAACCCCACTTGCCCTTCGTGATGCCGATCGAGAACAGGAACAGGATCGTGAAATCGGTCGTCTTCTCGACCACGATGCCGCGCGCATCGAGATACGCGGTGACGACGCTCGCCGGGATGCCGACCGGCATCAGGCCGCCGGCCGGCGCGACGCCCGGCGTGACGATCGACACCTTGATCGGGTCGAGCATGCAATAGCCGTCCTCGATGTTGCCGAAGCCATGCCATTGCGCGCCCGGGCGCAGCACCCAGCACGCCGGATCGCTCGCGAGCAGTTCGGGCGGCGCATCGTGGAACGGCAGCGTGCGGCCCGTGCGCGCCTCGAGCACGGTGTCGGGCTGCCAGCATTCGAAGAACCAGTCGCCCTTCGCGCCGAATTCGCCGTTCATCCGCGCGATCATCTGCCGGAACGCGACGGCCTCTTCGATCGACTCGCGCGTCAGTGCGGCGCCGCCGGGGCCGTCCATCATCGCGGCCGCGACGTCGTTCGACGCGATGATCGCGTAGTTCGGCGACGTCGACGCATGCATCATGAACGTTTCGTTGAACTGGCCATGCGGAATCGGGCTGCGGCCGTCGCGCACGTGGATGTAGGACGCCTGCGACAGCGCGGTCAGCAGCTTGTGCGTCGACTGCGTCGCGAACACCGTGGGCCGGTCCGCATGATGGTCGCGCGGGTCGCCGTGCATCGCATGGCGGTCGCGATAGATCGGATTGAAACGCGCGTAGCCGTACCACGCCTCGTCGAAGTGCAGCCGGTCGACGCTCGCGCCGAGCAGCTCCTCGACGCGCGTCACGTTGTAGCAGAGGCCGTCGTACGTCGAGTTCGTGACGATCGCGTGCTTCGGCTGGCGATCGGCCAGCCCGGCCGCGAGCGGGTTCGATGCGATCGCCTCGCGGATCGCCGTCTGCGTGAGGCGCTCCGAAGCGATCGGTCCGATGATCCCGTAGCGGTTGCGCGTCGGCACGAGGTACGTCGGGATCGCGCCCGACATCGTCATCGCGTGTTCGGCCGACTTGTGGCAATTGCGGTCGCACAGCGCGATCTGGTCGCGGCTCACGCTCGCCATCAGGATGATGCGGTTCGACGTCGACGAGCCGTTCGTCACGTGATACGTGCGATGCGCGCCGAATACGCGCGCCGCGTAGCGTTCGCTTTCGCCGATCGGGCCAGAGTGGTCGAGCAGCGAGCCGAGCTCGCCCACCGAGATCGACAGGTCCGAGCGGAACAGCGATTCGCCGAAATATTCGAAGAACGCGCGGCCGACCGGCGATTTCAGGAAGCCGGTGCCGCCCGTGTGGCCGGGCGTATGCCACGAGTATTCGTAGACGCGCGAGAACTTCGCGAGCGCGCCGAACATCGGCGGCAGGACGGTCGAGCGATAGCGTTCGATCGCAGCGTGAATGCGCCCGCCGATGAAGTCGGCCGTATCCTCGAGCAGCCACACGAAATCGTCGACCTTGCCCATCACCGCGGCCGGTACCGACGACGCGACGCTGCGGTCGGCCAGCAGGAAGATCGGCACGCTGCCGTTGCGATGCCGGATCGCGTCGACCACGGCCTCGGACGGCCCGGGGCCGTCCACGCCGAGATCCCAGTCGAGCAGCACGCACTGGATCGACGGATCGGAGCGGAGCAGCACGATGGCATCGTCGGCGGACGTCGCCGTCAGCACGTCGATACCGCGTTGCGCGAGCTCCGCGCTCAGCGTGCGGACCGCACGCCCGGTCGCGGTTTCCTGCGCGATCTCGTCGTCGACCAGTAGCGCACGCATGCCGAGACGGCGGATGCCGCCGACAGAAGTATTCATGATGTTGCCCTCGCTGTTGCGTTGCTTCGATTGGTATTGTTCGTCTCACGAGCACGCGGACAGCAGGCCACGGGCAGCGGCATGAGACGCTCGCCATTCCGGCTTGATTCGCCGTCCAATTCGGAGCCGACTATGCCATGGATGCCTTTCGATGAAAAGCTGACGATTCGGTGAAGCCATCGACGCGTTTCAAATCGGATTTCATCATTGGATCATTTTTATGTGCGCCGCAGCACGCCAATTTCCGATTATTTGATCATGCTCATGCCGCAATGGCATTTCGAGCCGGTCCGATTGAGTTCGTATGTTTTTGTTGCTACGATCGGCTGCGCCGGGCACGGCCCGATCGCGGCTGTGCCGCGCCGCACAAGGGCCCTGATGCAGTGCGCAATCGGCATTCGGCATTCGCGGGACCGTTTTCAATCGGCTGTAGCGCGTATCGGTTCGCGATTGCGTCCTGGCGCGAATACGGCTCCCGTTTCAGGTCATTTACCGGAGAGTTCGCGTGAGCCTGTTGAAAATCGCAGTCGAGCCGGCGCTGATCGGCGCCTTCCTCACCACGCACGAACAGGTCGACGTATTCCAGACCGATTTCACGAATATCGCGGCAATCGTCGTCGGAATCGATTCCGCGGAAAAGGTACTGAAAACCGTCGAAAGAACCGGTTTCGCGATTCCGTTCTTCGTCGCGGTCGAGCCCGACCAGGAAGTGCCGCCGTCGGTCCTGCCGAGCGCGAGCGGCGTGATCCAGCTTCGGCACGGCGGCCGCCATTACTACGGCCGGCAGATTTCCGCCGCCGCCGACATCTACAGCGAGAACCTGCTGCCGCCGTTCTTCAAGGTCATGCGCGAATACGTGCAGCGCGGCTACGTCGAATTCGACTGCCCGGGCCACCAGGGCGGCCAGTTCTTCTCGAATCATCCGCTCGGCCGGATGTTCTTCGATTTCTTCGGCGAAACGCTGTTTCGCGCGGACCTCTGCAACGCGGACGTGCGGCTCGGCGACCTGCTGATCCACGAAGGGCCCGCGCTGGAAGCGCAGCGCAACGCCGCGCGCATCTACAACGCGGACAAGACATACTTCGTGCTGAACGGCACGTCGACGTCGAACAAGGTCGTCACGAGCGCGCTGCTCGCGCCCGACGATCTCGTGCTGTTCGATCGCAACAACCACAAGTCGGTGCACCTCGGCGCGCTCGTGCTGTCCGGCGCGCGGCCGGTCTACCTCGAGACCGCGCGCAACGCGTGGGGCCTCATCGGCGGCGTCGACAGCGCGGCGCTCGGCGAGGCGCGCATTCGCGACGCGATCCGCGACGTCGCGCCCGAGCGCGCCGACCTGCCGCGCCCGTTCCGGCTCGCGGTGATCCAGCTCGGCACCTACGACGGCACGATCTACAACGCGCGCGAAATCGTCGATCGGATCGGCCATCTGTGCGACTACATCCTGTTCGATTCGGCGTGGGTCGGCTACGAACAGTTCATCCCGATGATGCAGGACTGCTCGCCGCTGATGCTGACGCTCGGCCCCGACGATCCCGGCATCTTCGTCACGCAATCGGTGCACAAGCAGCAGGCCGGCTTCTCGCAGACGTCGCAGATCCACAAGAAGGACAGCCACATCGAGGGCCAGAAGCGCTTCTGCGATCACCGGCGCTTCAACAACGCGTACATGATCCACGCGTCGACGAGCCCGTTCTACCCGATGTTCGCGGCGCTCGACGTCAACGCGCAGATGCACGCGGGCCCGGCCGGCAAGCGCCTGTGGCGCGACTGCGTCGCGCACGGCGTCGACGCGCGCAAGCTGCTGCTGAAAACCTGCCGCCAGATCCGCCCGTTCGTTCCGCAGCAGGTCGACGGCCGCCCGTGGGCCGACCATCCGACCGAGCAGATCGTCGACGACCTGCGCTTCTTCCGCTTCCATCCGGCCGACACGTGGCACGGCTTCGATGGCTATGCGGACGACCAGTATTTCGTCGATCCGTGCAAGCTGCTGCTGACGACGCCCGGCATCGATCGCGACACGCACGAATACGCGGCGTTCGGCGCGCCGGCGCCGATTCTCGCGCGCTATCTGCGCGAGCACGGCGTCGTGCCCGAGAAGGCCGACCTGTACACCATCCTGTTCCTGCTCACGCCATCGGAGAGTTTCGGCAAGCTGCAGCATCTGGTCGCGCACCTCGCGCAGTTCGAGCGCCATCTCGACCAGGACACGCCGCTGCGCGAAGCGATTCCGTCGCTGTGCGAAGCGTATCCGGAGCTGTACGGCACGATGCGCCTGCGGCAGCTGTGCCAGCGCATGCACGACTTCTACCGCAGCCACGACATGAAGCATCTGCAGAAACAGATGTTCCGGCGCGCGCAGTTCCCGAAGCAGGCGATGCTGCCGCAGGCCGCGAATGCCGAGTTGATCCGCAACAACGTCGAACTCGTGACGCTCGACCGCATCGAAGGCCGGATCGCGACCGAAGGCGCGCTGCCCTACCCGCCGGGCATCTTCTGCGTGGTGCCGGGCGAAGTGTGGGGCGGCCCGGCGCTCGACTACTTCCGCGCGCTCGAAGCCGGGATCAACGCACTGCCGGGCTTCGAGCCGGAAATCCAGGGCGTGTACCTGCAGACGAAGCCGGACGGCACCAAGCAGGCATCGGCGTACGTGGTCGCGGCCGGCGCGGACGCGTCGCGCATGTAGGTCCGGCGGGCGGCTGCACGCCGCCCGCCGTCTGTTCCGGAGACGACCGCCCGGCGCCGCGACGGCCGCGCACCGGCACTTGCGCATGGTCCGACCGTGCGGTACCGTCCTCCTTTCCGGGATAACCGAAGCCTCGCCTCGAAACCCATCCGTCGATTCGATCCGATGCGGCCCCGCCCCTGCCCGGCGCCGTCGCATCGCGCGTACAGGAGGGGTTTGCGTTGGACGTTCGCGTGTATCTGCTGGCCGCCGCCGTGTTCCTGGCCGGCGTTGCCGAAAACATCTGCGTCGGCATCCTGCCGGCGATCTCCGCCGGCCTTCACGTGTCGATCGCCGCTGCCGGACAGCTCACCACGATATTCTCCGCCGTGTTCGCGCTCGCCGCGCTCGTGGCCGCGTCGTTCGTCGCACGGGTCGAACGGCGCACCGCGCTGCTCGCGGCGCTCGGCGCGTTCGCGGCCGCGAACCTGGGCGCCGCCGCGAGCCCCGGCTATGCGAGCCTGTTTGCCGCGCGCGTGCTGATGGCCGCGAGCTGCGCGACGCTGATCCTCGTCGCGACGCGCTTCGCGGCCGAACTCGCGCCGGCGTCGCAACGCGGCCGCGCGATCGGCATCGTGTTCATGGGGATCAGCGCGTCGCTCGTGCTCGGCGTGCCGATCGGGATGCGCATCACCGAATGGGCCGGCTGGCGCGCGGTGTTCGTGTCGATCGCGATGCCGGCGCTGCCGCTCGGAATCTGGCTCGCCCGCCGGCTGCCGCGCATGGCGCCTGCCGCGGCCCGCGCCTCCGGCGTGCCGTCGTATCGCGCCGTGCTGGCGCGGCCGCGGCTGCTCGCCGCGCAATGCGTATCGATCGCGATGATCGGCGGGCATTTCACGCTGTTCGCGTATCTCACGCCATATCTGCAGGCCGTGCTGTCGCCCGGCGCGGCCGCGCTCGAAGGGCTGTACGTCGCGTTCGGGATGGCCGGCGTGACCGGCGCGTGGCTCGGCGGGCTCTTCTCGGATCGGCTCGGCGCTTCGCGCGCGCTGTGCGCATGTCCGGCCGTGTTTCTCGTCGCGATGGCCGTGCTGCCGGCGGCCGGTGCGTCGCCGCTCGCATTCGTGCCGGCAATGATGCTGTGGGGCGGCATCAGCTGGTCGATCTCGCCGATCGTGCAGAACTATCTGATCCACACCGCGCCGTCGCTGGCCGACGCGAGCGTCGGCATCAACGTGTCGGCGATGCATGCGGGCGTCGCGCTCGGGTCGGCGTTCGGCGGCGTACTGGTCGGGCGCAATGCACTGCTCGTTACACCGTGGGCCGGCTGCGTGCTGGTGGCCGTCGCGCTGGCATGCGCGTGGGTCGCGGCACGGCCCGCGCGGCAGGTCGTGCGCGCGTCGTGAATCGTGCCGGGCGATGTGCTGCACCGCCCGCCGTCTCACCACGCCTGCCGGTAAATCTCCAGCGCGTCTGCCTCGGCCACCTCGCGAGGATTGTTCACGAGCAGGCGCGTCTGCAGCATCGCGTCCGACGCCATCCTCGGCAGATCGGCCTCGCCGATGCCGACTTCGCGCAGCGTGCGCGGAATGCCCGTCGCGACGATCAGCCGGTCGATCTCGGCGATCAGCGCATGCGTTTTCGCCTCGTCGCTGCCGGTGGCCGACGGCGCGACGATGGCTGCCAGTTCCGCATACAGCGGCGCGGCGGCCGGCGCATTGAAGCGCAGCACGTGCGGCAGCACCAGCGCGTTCGACAGCCCGTGCGGCACGTGGAAGATCCCGCCGACCGGATAGGCCAGCGCGTGCACGGCCGCGACCGGCGCATTCGCGAACGCCTGCCCCGCGAACATCGCGCCGACCAGCATCGCTTCGCGCGCGTGCCGGTTCCGGCCGTCGTCGCACGCGGCAAGCAGGTTGCGCGACAGCAGCGTCAGCGCGTGCGTGGCCAGCATGTCGGAGACCGGATTCTTCAGCCGTGCGGACGTATACGCCTCGATCGCATGCACCATCGCGTCGATGCCGGTGGCGGCCGTCGCCGCGCGCGGCAGGCCGAGCGTGAGTTCCGCGTCGAGGATCGCGACGTCCGCGAACAGATGCGGCGACACGACGCCCATCTTGCGCGCCTCGCCGACCGTGACGATCGACACCGCCGTGACCTCGGAGCCGGTGCCGGCCGTGGTCGGCATCTGCACGAGCGGCAGCCGCGCGCTCGCGACCTTGTCGACGCCGTACATGTCGGTCAGTGCCTGCTGCCCCGGCGCGAGCACCGCGATCAGCTTCGCGACGTCCATCGACGAGCCGCCGCCCAGGCCGAGCACGATCTCGGCATCGGCCGCGACGGCCCGCTCGGTCGCGTCCAGCACCACGTGCTCGGGCGGATCGGCGATCACGTCGTCGATCACGGTGACCTGCCAGCCGTGCGCGGCGAGGCTCTCCAGCGCGGACGCGAGCACGCCGCTGCGATGCAGGAACGCATCGGTGACGACGCACAGCCGCGCGAGCGCCGGAAAGCGTTCGCGCAACAGCGCGCCGAGCCGGCGCGCGGCGCCGAATTCGACGATCTGCGTCGGCACGGTACGGAATTGAAACGGATTCATCGGGTGCCTCCCGGTGGCGTCGCCGTGCCGGTGTCCGGCTGCACCATGTAGCGCGACACGTCGCGGCGATCGAGCAACGGCATGATCGCCCCGATTCCGATCCGCTGAAAATGCGGCGTTTCCCGATGCGCGTCGAGGCCGTCCGCATCGCGGTAGCGCTCGAGGATCACGATGTGGTCGGGATGCTCCGGCGACCGGAAATACGCGTAGTCGAGGTTCTTGGGCTCGGCGCGCGTGGCCGGCGCGAGTTCCGCGAGCAGTTCGACCACGCGGTCGCCGTTGCCGGGTTTTGCGAAGTAATGCGCGATCACCTGCAGATACGGTTCGTTCATGCTGGGCTCCAGGTTCGACACAAGCCCGTCACGCCGACGGGTCGAAATTCCACCACGCGCTGTCGCTCGTCGATACCGCGACCGCGCCGTGCCGCCGCGCGCTGCGCACGTCGTCCGCGTTGCCGACGAAACCGGACGCGACGATCGGCGGCAGCGCCTGCCGGTCGGCTTCGCTCAGGTGCGCGAGCATCGGCGCCGGCATCAGCTGCACCAGGTTCGGATCGCTCTGCTCGATCGCCTTCACGCTGCGCGGCCACGTCGAACGGTCGGTCACGAACACCTTCTGCATCGTGATCAGCCCCGCGCGGTTCGCGCGCTGGATCGTCGCGACGCGCGTCGACACGACGCTCGCGACACCGATATCGGCCAGATACTCGACGCCGCCCTTGTCCTGGGACAGCCCGTCGCAACTGTCGATGTTGACGATCACGAACTTGCCGGCCCGGGCGAGCGCCGCGACCACCGCCTGCAAGCGCCGCAGGTCGACGTTCGCGACGATGCCGACCTCGGCCGCGCTGTCGACGAAGCTGTCGGCCTGCTCGACGCCGTACAGCGTGGCGATGACGGGATGACGGGCGAGACGCGCGCCCAGCGACTTGTCCATGACGTTTACCGGTCGACGTGCGGGCCGGTCTCGTCGCCGAGACCAAGCTTGCCGGGGTTGAGAATATGCTTCGGGTCGAGCGCGCGCTTCACCGCCCGCAGCACCGGAAACGCGGTGCCCAGCGAATCGCGCATGTACGGCGCACGCAACAGCCCGACACCGTGGTGATGGCTCAACGCCGCATTGTATTGGATCAGCACCGCGTTCGCCGCGTCCCACGCCGCGCGATACCACGCGGCCCGCTCGGCCACCGCGACGTCGCCGCGCAGCGAGAAATACAGGCACGCGCCGTCCGCGTACGCATGCGACTGGTGCGCGGACCCGGCCAGCGTGCCCGGCACCGCCTGCAACGCGGCCACCACGTCGCGATAGATCGCCGCGAGGTCGCGCCAGCGGCCGCACATTTCCAGCGTGTCGGCGACGAAGCCCGGGCTGCGCTTGAAGCCTTCCGCGCTCTTGCCGGTCAGGTAGCGGGTGTCGAGCCACTTCTCGAAGATCGCGTCGCCATCGAGCTTGTGCCCGCTCGCGTCGCCGACGCGCGCGCCGATCGCCATCACCGCATCGACCATCTCCGGCGCGCCCTCGTCGGCGATCAGCAACACGTTCGTGTCGGGCAGGCCGAACTGCACGCCGCTCTCGAGCGCGTCGTAGAGCCGAAGCGCCGCCGGATTCGCGCCGCGCTGCAGGATCTCGCGGCACGCGTCGAGGCCGGCCGCGAACGTGTCGAAGCCGTACGCGAGCGCACGGCCGTAGTCCGGCAGCCGATGCAGCTTCAGGCGCGCACGCACGATGATGCCGAGCGTGCCTTCGCTGCCGATGAACAACTGCTGCAGGTCCGGGCCCACCGCCGCGCGCGAATACCCGCCCAGCGTGACGAGGCTGCCGTCCGCGAGCACCACGTCCATGCCGAACACCATGTCCTCGATCTTGCCGTAGCGCGTCGACAGTTGCCCCGCGCCGCGGCACGCGATCCAGCCGCCCACGGTGCTGATCCCGAACGACGACGGCCAGTGCCCCATCGTCAGCCCGTGCTCGCGCTGCAGCGTGGCCTCGAACACGTCGCCGAACATGCCGGCTTCGACGTCGACGATCTGGCTCTCGGCGTCGACGCCGACCAGCCGGTTCAACCCGCACACGTCGAGCACGATGCCGCCGCGCACCGGCAGCGCCGCACCCGTCACGTTGCTGCGGCCGGCCGACGCCGTGACCGGCAGCGTCGCCGCGTGTGCGATGCGCATCACGGCCTGCACCTGCTCGACCGTCGACACGCGCACGACGACCGCGTGCGGCGTCGCGGGCCGGCCGCCCGTCTCCGCGACCATCGACGCGGCCCACCAGTCGCGCGTCCACGCGACGACGTCGGCCGGCTGCACGAGCACCTCGTCGGCCACCGCGCGCAGCGCGTCGACCTGCTGCGGCGATACCGTGACCGGCGCCCGCTGCATGCCGGCCTCGACAGGCGCGCCGCCTGTCGCGGGCAGGTTCAGTGCGTAGGGCGGCGGCGTATGCGCGCCGACGACGTAGTTGCCGCGGTTGTAGCCGCGCTTGATGGCTTCCTTGCTGATCATCCGTTTTCTCCGATGAGGATGGCTTTTTCGAGTGCGACGGCGGCGACGTAGTCGCGCACCTGGCTGGCGACGGCCGCGTCGGACAAGCCGAGCTCCGCCTGAAGGATGGCGCCGACGCGCGGCGCGGCGCGTGCCGACGCGTCGCGCGCCATCAGCCGCGCGCGGGTGCGGCGCGACAGCACGTCGTCGACGCTGCGCGCGAATTCGTGGCGTACCGCATAGAGCACTTCCGCTTCGCTGTACGGCAGCCCTTCGACGATCGGCGCGAGCAGCGACGGCGTCGCATCGGCGAGGTCGCCGACGAAGCGCGCCTCGGTGCCGTAGCGTTCGCCGAGATGCGCGGCGAGCCCGCCCGATGCGACGATCGCCTGCGGGTCGTAGCCGGCCGCGCCGAGCAGGTACGCCGATTTCGTGCGGCAGCGCGTGCGGCGGCCGAGCAGCTTGCCGACCGTATCGATGGTCTGCTCGGCCATGTGCCGCGACGTCGTCAGCTTGCCGCCGACGATCGTCACGAGGCCGTCCGGCGCGACATGGATCTCGTGATTGCGTTTCATCTCGATCGTCTTGCCGCCGGGCGGCCCGACGAGCGGCCGGCATCCGGCGATGCTGCCGACCACGTCGTCCGCGCTCAGGTCGACTTTCAACGCGGAGCGCGCGCCTTCCAGCAGGAAATCGAGTTCCTGCCGCGTGCAGTGCACGTCGTCGAGATCGCCGTCGTAGTCCTCGTCGGTCGTGCCGAGATACGACACGTTGCCCCAGCGCGTGATCGTCGCGCGGCGGTTGCGGCCCGGCACGGGGATCGTCACCGTGCAGTCGTTGCGGATCTTCAGCCACGGAATCGCGACGTGCACGCCCTTCGCAGGCCGCACTTGCAATCCAGATGCGTCGCCCTTGCGTGCCCCGGTCCAGTCGCGCAGCCACACGCCGGTCGCCATCACCACCACGCGTGCCCGCACGCGCCGCTCGCGGCCGTCGGCGTGCACGATCGCGCCGTCGACCTTGCCGTGGCCGTCGCGCGTCAGTTCCACCACGCGTGCATGATTCGCCACCGCCGCGCCATGAAACGCGGCCGTGCGCACGAGGTTCAGCGTCAGGCGCGCATCGTCGACGCGCGCGTCGAAGTACAGGAAGCCGCCCGTCAGGTAGGTTTCGTTGAAGGTCGGGCAATGCGACAACACCTCGGCCTTGGTCAGCTTCTGGTGCAGGATGCCCTCGCGCCAGCCGCCGGCGATGTCGTAGGTCCACAGCAGGCTTTCGAAGGCTTTCGCGAGACGCCGGTCGAACACGCCCTCGCGCTCCATCACCGGGAACAGGAACGGCAGCCGCTGCACGAGATGGCGCGCGTTGCGCCGCAACCGCTGCCGCTCGAGCAGCGAATGGCGCACGAGCCCGAGATTGCCCTGCTCGATGTAGCGCAGTCCGCCGTGCACCATCTTCGACGATTTCGACGACGTGCCCGACGCGAAATCGCTCTTCTCGACGAGCGCGACGCGCAGCCCGCGCAGGCTCGCGTCGAACGCCGCGTAAGCGCCCGTCACGCCGCCGCCGACGATCAGTACGTCGAACGTATCCGTCTCGAGTCGCGCCAGATGCTCGTCGCGGTTCACGCGTAGCGGCTCCGTGGCCGTCATGCCGGCCCGGTCCGTGCGGGGTTTTCTGGATGGCAAAAACATCATGCTGGTCGTTCTCCGTGCTTACGCATGAGCAAAATCGGCCGCGTGCGCGAGCTCGGACGCGATCCGCGCATGCCAGGCCGCGCGCCGCCGCTGCCGGCTGTCCGCATCGATCGACGGTTCGAAGACGGCGTCGGTGACGAGCGTCGCACGGGCCGCCTCGAGCGATTCCCACAGCAACCCCGACGCGCCCGCGAGAAACGCCGCGCCGCGCAGGCTCGCGCGATCGCCGTCGCGCATCCGGCGCACCGGCACGCCGCTCACGTCGGCCTGGATCTGCAGCAGCGTGTCGCTGCCCGCGAGGCCGCCGCCGACGATCAGCTCGGACACGCCGGCCCGCGCGACCGCCTCGTTCGCCTCCATGCACGACGCGACCGAATGCGCGATGCCTTCGAGTACCGCATGCGCGACCTCGGCCTGGGTCGTCGCGATCGAGATGCCGGACAGCAGCGCACGCGCGTTCGGCTCCATCCTCGGCACGCGCAGGCCGGTGAGCGCCGGCACGAAGGTCACGCCGCGCGCCGACCGCACGCTGCCCGCCAGCGCGCTGATCTGCGCGGGGTCGTCGAACCAGCGCAACTTTTCGCAGACCCAGCGCAACGCCGAGCCGGTCGTCGCGACGAAGGTTTCGAGCGAGTAATGCGACACGCCGCCGTGCCGCCGCGCGGTCATCGCCAGCGTGCCGTCGTGTGCGTGGCCGGGTTGCGCATGCGATCCGGCGTCGGGGCGCGCCGTCCCCGTCAGCAGGTCGACGAAGCTGCCGGTGCCGTGCACGCACATTGCCTGGCCGCGCTCGACGCAGCCGAGGCCGACCGCGCCCGCGAACTGGTCGCCCGCGCACGCGAGGATCGGCACGTCGATGCCGAGCACGTCCGCGCGCGTGTGGCCGAACGCGTCGGCGTCCTCGCGCAGCGCCGGCAGCAGTTCGCGCGGAAAGCCGAGTGCGTCGAGCCACGGGTCGAAATAGCGATGCTCGCCGAGCAGGTATGCGCTGGCGGACGTCGCGTTGGTCGGCGTCGTGATGCACGCGCGTGCCTCGGACAGATGCCACAGCAGCCACGTGTCGATCGTGCCGAACGCGAGACGGCCGGCGCGATGCGCATCGGCCACCGCCCGCGACGTACGCAACTGGTGCACGGCCCACAGATACGGCGAGCGCACCCCCGCCGGCCGGCCGACCTGCGGCACCAGCACGCGGTCCCAGTCGGCCGCGAGACGGTCGAGCTCGGCCGCATGGCGCGTGTCCTGCCAGACCATCGCGGGCACGAGCGCGCGCCCGGTCCGCGTGTCCCACAGCACGGCGGTCGCACGCTGCGTCGCGAGCGCCAGCGCGACGATGCGCACGTGCTGTTGATGCGCCTGCGCGAGCGTCGCACGGCAGACGGCGAGCGTCTTGTCGAGGATCGCGTTCGCGTCCTGTTCGACGACGCCGGGCTGCGGGCTCTCGACCGACAGCGGCAGGTATTCCAGGCACGACACGTGGCCGCTCGCGTCGACGAGCGCGGCGCGCGTGCCGGACGTGCCTTCGTCGATCGCGAGAATGGCGTTTCGGGATTCGGTCATCGCTGCGTTTTCTCGATGGCGGGTTTCAGGAAGGCCGACGTGGCGCGCGCGTCGTCGCCGAAGTGCGGCGCGTCGGGTTCGTTGTCGGGATTGACGGTGGTGCGGGTCGGATCCCAGCGGATCGCGAAACAGATCGCGCTGGCCACGCACGGCACGATCGCGAGGATCAGGAACGTGTGTTCGAGGCCGTAGCGCGCACGAAACAGCGGAAAGACCAGCAGGCCAAGCGCGGCGCCGATCGAGCCGAGCGCCCCGACGATGCCGTTCGCACCCGCGCGCAATTCGCCGCGAAACGACAGCGACGACAGGCTCTTGCCGTTCGCGCCGGGGCCGGCCGAGTGGAACAGGATGAACAGCGACGGCACGACCACCGACAGCCACAGCGGCATGCGCGCATGAAACAACCCGAGCGCAACCAGCATCACGCAGACCGCCGCGAAGCCGAACGCCGACGCGCGACGCAGCCCGACACGGCGGCCGACCGCCGACGACGAGAAGCCGCCGACGATCCCGAACAGGTTGAACACGAGCGCGCCGAGCGTCGCGTAGACGAAGTCCTTGCCGAACAGCGCCGCGCTGATCAGCGGCAGGTACCAGCCGATCGCGAAGTATTCGATCGACTGGCCGATCTGCACGGTCGCGGCCAGGATCGTGCGCGGCAGGTAGACGCCGCGAAAGATCAGCAGCACGTTCGCGAGGCCGCGCGTGGCCGGATTGACGACGGGAGTACGTTCATGCGCGGGCGCGGCGACGAATGGCTGCCCGTAGATGCGCGTCATCGCGCGCGCCGCCTCGTCGAGCCGCTCCTTGCGGGCGAGCCAGATCGGGCTTTCGACGAGGAATGCGCATTGCAGCGCGAGGATCGCGACGCCGAACACGGCGGTCGCCGCCACCGAGTAGCGCCAGATCGAATCGCCGACCTGCCAAGCATGAAACAGCAGCGCGAGCAGCAGGTTCAGGCACACGGCCGTGTACCACATGCCCTGCCAGGTATTGAGTCGGCTCTTCAGGTGGCCCGGCGTGAATTCCGCGAGCATCGCCATCGCGATCGCGAAGTCGATGCCGTACGCCATCCCGACGAAGAAGCGGCCCGCGAGAATCGTATTGAAATCGGGCGCGAACACCACCAGCAACGCGCCGATCACCGACAGCAGCTTCGCGGCGATCAGCGGCCGCACGCGGCCCCAGCGGTCGGCCATCCAGCCGCCGATCGGGTTGAACGCGATCGCGACCCACGACGCGAACGACGTCATCCATGCGACCTGTGCGGCCGACAGATGCAATTCGTGCGTCATCGGCCCGAGGCCGGCGCTCAATGCCGAGTTGGAAAATGCGTCGAGAAACAGCCCGCCGAGCGACAGCCACCAGACGAGTCCCGCCCTGCCCGCGATACCGGGGCGCGTGTCGAGAAAGGAGATGACGTCTTCAATGCCATGAAGCTTGACCGCGATCGTTTGCACAATCGGCCTCCGTATATTTGTTCTGTAAGAGGCTCGACATTGCAGATGCGATCGACGCATGGAGAGACCATCTTACAGATAGTCTCTTATCTAGATCTGCCTGCGCAATTTACGGCGGGCAACGCGCTGGTGTCAAGCGCGGTCGGTTGTGCGATGCAGCGACGCGCACGTCGGCGCTCCCCGCAATCGTTGCGTACGCAACGTCATCTCCCGGCTGGCCGCGCGCGGTCAGCCACCTGTTCACCACGGCACCGTGCGCCCCAGATAGTCGAGGTATTCGAGCCCGGGCCGCGCCCGCTTCGCGAGCAGCACGTCGACGAGGCTCGGCACGCTTTCGTCGATGGTCAGGCGTGCGTCGGGCCCGCCGAGTTCGGTGCGGACCCAGCCGGGCGCCATCAGCGCCATCGCGCGGCGCGTATCGGCCTGACGCGCCGCGAAGCTGCGCATGAACTGGTTCAGCGCGGCCTTGCTGCCGCGATAGACCTCGCGCATGCCGCTGACGTTGTTCGCGACGCTGCCCTGCCCCGACGACATCGCGCCGATCAGCCCGTCGTCGGTCACCAGATCCTGCAGCGTCTCGATCGCGCGCATCGGCGCCAGCGCATTCGTGATCATCACGCGTACGAATTCGTCGGTCGTCACTTCACCGATCGTTTCGTTCGGATCGTTGGTCGTGCCCGCGTTCACGAACAGCATGTCGAAGCGCCGGCCCGCCAGACGCTCGCGCAGCGCGGCCAGTTGCGCGGGCGCGCAGATGTCGAGCGTGCCGATCTCGAGCCGGCCGTCGAACCGCTCGGCCAGCTCGTGCAGCTGCGTGCGCCCCGATCCTGCGCGCACGGTCCCCGTCACGTTCCAGCCCTTGTTCAGGAAGGCCTCCGCCATCGCGAGCCCGAGGCCGCGCGACGCCGCGACGAGGAGGATCGCGGGCGCGTTGCGTCGATTCGATTCAGTCGATTGCATGGTTTTCGCGTTTACCGTGTTCGTCATGCACCCACTATAGGCGGGCGCCACGACAGGCGCCAGACGCACCGAATGCAATCCATCGTTGCATCGAACGCCATGTCACGCCTCGCAGTGGCGTATCCTGTCCACATGGAAAACATCGACCTGAACCTCGTCACCGCGCTCGACGCGCTGCTGTCAGAGAGCAGCGTGACCGGCGCCGCGCGCCGGCTGGGCCTGAGCACGTCCGCGATGAGCCGCACGCTCACGCGGCTGCGCGCCGCCACCGGCGATCAACTGCTCGTGCGCGCCGGGCGCAGGCTCGTGCCGACCCCGCACGCAACCGCGTTGCGCGACCGCGTGCATGCCGTCGCGAGCGACGCGCGCGCCGTGCTGCGGCCGGCGACGGCCGACGTCGACCTCGCGACGCTCACGGCCACGTTCACGATCCGGGCGGCCGCGTCGTTCATGGAAATGCTGGCCGGCCCGGTCGTGGCCGCGCTGGCCGACGTCGCGCCGCACGTGCGTATCCGCTTCGTCCCGAAGCTCGACAGCGATCCGCAAGCGCTGCGCGACGGCACCGTCGACCTGCAAATCGGCAAGCGCGGCGACGACGCGCCCGAGCTGCACACGCGGATGCTCTTTCACGACTGGCACGTCGCGGTGGCGCGCGTCGGGCATCCGCTGTTCGCGTCGGCCCGGATCACGCCCGCGCGCTATGCAGCCTGCCGTCACGTCATCGCGGCCCAGTTCGGCGATTTCGACGGACCGGCCGACGACTCGACCGGCCAGGCCGGCCCGGACCCCGCCGTGCACGTCGTCGTGCCGGGCTATCCGGACGCGATGCGTGTCGCGGCCAGTACCGACCTGGTCGCGCTGGTGCCGCGCTCGAGCCTCGGCAATGCGTGCTCGCCGGGGCTCACCGACGCGCTCGGGCTGCGCAGTTTCGAGATCCCGGTCCGCTTGCCGGCGATCCTGGTGTCCGCGCTGTGGCATCCGCGCATGCACGGCGACCCCGTGCATCGCCGCCTGCGCGATGCGGTCATCGCCGTCTGCCAGCGCGCGTATCCGGATTCGCGCCCGCCACGCACGACGACGCGCGGCAAAGCAACGCGCGCAGCGGGCTGACGTCGCGCGGCTCACGCCAGCCGGCCGCCGTCGACTATTGCGGCACGGCCGGGCGGCGCCGGCGGGCCCTTCGGCTAAAATGCCGCACTTTCCACCTTGTCCGGCCCGCTCGCCATGCAACCCGCCTCCTCCGCCCAATCCGCCTCCCATGGCGCCGACGCCGCAGAATCGGCCCGCGACCTCGTCTACGGCCCGAACGACCGGCCGGCGCCGATGGTCGCCTTCGTCGCCGCGCTGCAGCACCTGCTGGCGATCATCGTGCCGATCGTCACGCCGGGCCTGCTGATCTGCCAGGCGCTCGGCGTGTCCAGCCGCGATACGACCCTGATCGTGTCGATGTCGCTGGTCATTTCCGGCATCGCCACCTTCGTCCAGTGCAAGCGCTTCGGCCCGCTGGGCGCCGGCCTGCTGATCGTCCAGGGCACCAGCTTCAACTTCGTCGGCCCGCTGATCGCCGGCGGCAGCCTGATGGTCAAGCAAGGCACGCCGGTCGAGACCGTGATGGCCGCGATCTTCGGCGTCGTGATCGCGGGGTCGTTCGTCGAGATGGGCGTGTCGCGCATCCTGCCGTTCGTGAAACGCCTGATCACGCCGCTCGTCACCGGCATCGTCGTGCTGCTGATCGGCCTCACGCTGATCAAGGTCGGCCTCATCAGCATGGGCGGCGGCTACGGCGCGATGGCCAAGGGCACGTTCGCGAGCGCGGAGAACCTCACGCTGTCGGGCCTCGTGCTCGGCACGATCATCCTGCTGAACCGCGTGCCGGTCGTCTGGGTGCGCAGCACCGCGCTCGTCATCGCGCTTGCGATCGGCTACCTCGCGGCCGCGTTCCTCGGCCGCCTCGATTTCACCGGCATGCACCAGGCCGCGCTGTTCCAGGTCCCGACGCCGCTGCACTTCGGCATCGGCTTCTCGTGGGCGCTGTTCGTGCCGATGCTGATCATCTATCTCGTCACGTCGCTCGAAGCGATCGGCGACGTGACGGCCACCAGCAAGATCTCGAACGAGCCGGTCGAAGGGCCGGTGTGGATGCAGCGCATCAAGGGCGGCGTGCTCGTCAACGGCGCGAACTCGCTGCTGGCCGGCGTGTTCAATACGTTCCCGAGCTCGGTATTCGCGCAGAACAACGGCGTGATCCAGATCACCGGCGTCGCGAGCCGCTACGTCGGCATCTGGATCGCGGGCATGCTGGTGGTGCTCGGCCTGTTCCCGGTCGTCGCCGGCGTGCTGCAGGCGGTGCCGGAGCCGGTGCTCGGCGGTGCGGCGATGGTGATGTTCGGTGCGGTGGCCGCGTCGGGCATCAACATCCTCGCGGGCGTCCACCTCGACCGCCGTGCGCTGCTGATCATCGCGGTGTCGCTCGCGCTCGGCCTCGGCGTGTCGCAGGTGCCGGACATTCTGAACAGCCTGCCGCATGCACTGAAGAACGTACTGGAATCGGGCGTGGCGACGGGCGGCATCTGCGCGCTCGTGATGAACTGGTTCCTGCCGGAAAAGAAGTAAAGGCAAACGCGGCACGAACCGCATGACGGCGCGGCACGCATGACGGGCCGCGTCGTTCGACCGTCGTCCGCGAACGTCAAATCGGGTCAGGCTGCCTTGGCCGATCGATCCGCGCTGGTTAGAATGGCTCCATGCCCCAAACGCGAGCGCCCACCCCCTCCGCCAAAACGAGCGCCGTCCCGATCAAGGAACGCGCGACCGTCGTCTGCTACCGCGACGAGCAAGTCCTGCTCGTCGCGCGTGCGTCGTCGCGCTGGGCGCTACCGGGCGGCACGATCAAGCGTGGGGAGACGCCGCTCGAAGCCGCGCATCGCGAGTTGTGCGAAGAAACCGGTGTGACCGGCCAGCATCTCGTGTACTCGATGCAGTTCACCGGGCTCGCAAAAATCCATCACGTGTTCTTCGCGGAAGTCGGCCCGGACCAGACGCCGCAAGCGAACAACGAGATCGAGAAATGCAAGTGGTTTCCGATCGACGGTGTCGATGCGCTGCGCGCAAGCATCCCGACGAAACGGATCGTCGAACTCGTCTACAACCACGAAATCCGTAAAGCGTAGACATCGGCGCGGCGAACGCATGCACGCGCAGCCGGCGAACTCGAGTCAATTTTCGTGGATCAGCGGCACGCGTGCGCTCAATGCGAGCGCTTTCTTCGCAGTTCGTGCGTGGAATAGACGACGAGGAAAACGCCTAGCATCGCGACGCCGGACGCCATGAAGTCGTTCGCGCTTCCCGAGCCGTGCAAGGATTGCGGGAAGATGCCGAGACTCAACCCTGCCGCCGCGAGAAACAATCCTGCAGCCACACCCCAGATCGGTCCGGCGGTCTTTTCGATTTTATTTTTCATACAGCACCCGTCTACAGTCATGACCTGAACGGTATCGGCAAAAACGCGCGCGTCTACCTTCAGTCATTTCACTATAGCCGGGAAATAATTCCCGCACTTCTAGTGCTTTTCCCGATCAAGTTTGCGCGGTCGCGGCCGTTGCGCGATGCGGGCGCTCGACGCGGGCGCGCGCAGTCCGAAGCATGCCGAGTCGGGAGAAAAACGAGGTGGCGGAAGGCAGCAGGAGTCGAACCTACCCAGGAGCGTCTGACGCCCCTAACCGGGTTTGAAGCCCGGCCGTACCACCGGATACGAATGCCTTCCGTGGGGAAAAGAATCAAAAGAGCGAGAAGAACGACGAGCGCCTACGCCTGAATACCCACCCAACCGCTGTCAGGCCGCAGGTAGTGAAGATCGCGGTGGAAGCGAGTATACCCAACCCGATCGAAGAACTCGAGAATCTGGATCGCGCGCTTGCGACCGAGCCCCGTCGCGTCGCGGAACGTCGCGGCATCGAGCCCGCCGCCGCGCGACGGCGCGAGATGCGCGACCAGTTCCGCCAGCTCGCGTGCGACGTCCGCGTGGTAGAACAGGTCGCGCACGACCTGGTGCACGTCGCCGCGCCGCGCGAGCTTGCGCAGCAGCGTGCGCACCGCGTCCTCGGCCACGCCCGTATCGCGAGCCAGGTCGCGCACCCACGGCGGATCGAAGCGCCCCGCGTGGATCAGCGGCAGCAGTTGCTGCGCCAGCGCTTCCTCGCGCGGCTCGAGGCTCACCGAATGCGACGGCAGATGCAGCCACGGCCCGCTGCGCACGACCTCGCCGCCCGCCACCAGCGCCTCGACGAGCGCGCGCCACAGCGCATCGCCGACGAGCGGCGCCGCCATCCGCCGCAGGCGTGCGGCGTCGAGCCCCTGCTCGTCGGGCATGCGCTCGTGGTACGCGCGCAGCGTATCGACCGCCCGTGCCTGCAACGCACGCCAGTGCGCCCGCGAAATCACCGCGCCTTCATTCGACGCGGCATCGCGCTGCCCGATAGCCAGCGCGTCGTCCGGCAACCCCAGCGCATCGGGTGCGAATCCCGTCAGATGCGTGAGCGTCGCGCGTGGCATGCCGAGCGGCGCCTGCGCCAGCAGTGCATCGAGGCGCCCTTCGTCGAGCCACGCGGCGAGCGCATCGAGCCACGCACGGCGCGCCGGCGTGCGGCGCTTGCGCGCCGGCCCGAACGGATCGAGCACGCGACCGCCGCCGACGGTGCGCGTTGCTTGCGGATTGCGAACGATGAAGCGGTCGCCCGGCAGCGCGAACACCGGTTCGTCGAACACCAGTTGCACGCGCATCCGCTGGCCGGCCGCGAGCGTGTCGCCGTCGAGCAGCGCGACGTGAGCCACGCGATGCAGCGTGCCGAGATGCACATGCAGCGGCGCCCAGTGCGTCAACGTCAGCCCCGCGTCCGCGAGCAACGTCAGTTCGACATCGAGGCGCGGCGACGTCGCGACGAGCCGCGCATCGGCGACGGTATCGCCCCGCTCGACGTCGGCCTTGTCGACGCCGGCCAGATTCAGCGCGCAACGCTCGCCCGCGCGGCCGGCCTCGACCGGCCGGTTCTGCGCATGGATGCTGCGCACGCGGGCCGCGCCGCCGGTGCGCACGATCGCGAGCGTGTCGCCGGTCGCGACACGGCCCGCGAACGCGGTACCCGTCACGACGGTGCCCTGCCCGGCGAGCGTAAACACACGATCGACCGCGAGCCGGAACAGGCCGTCATCGCGACGCGCGCGCCACGCGATCGCCGCGTCGGCCAGGTGCCGCTTCAGCGCGGCGACGCCCGGATCG
The DNA here is from genome assembly GCF_029522185.1 of Burkholderia sp. IO2. Lineage (NCBI taxonomy): Bacteria > Pseudomonadati > Pseudomonadota > Betaproteobacteria > Burkholderiales > Burkholderiaceae > Burkholderia > Burkholderia sp. IO2. The sequence continues at coordinate 44,861 of NZ_JAKWFH010000043.1, forward strand.
TCGGCCACCGTCGCGCGCGTTTCGAAGATCGGCACGCCGGCCAGCGTCGAATCGTGCAGCCACGCGGCGATCTCGTCGCGCACCTCGGCGACCCGCGCGGCATCGACGCGATCACATTTCGTCAGCGCGACGGCACCATGCGTGACGCCGAGCAATTGCAGGATCGCGAGATGCTCGCGCGTCTGCGGCATCACGCCGTCGTCCGCGGCAATCACGAGCAACGCGAAGTCGATGCCGCACGCACCGGCCGCCATCGTATGAATCAGCTTCTCGTGGCCCGGCACGTCGATCAGGCCGAGCACGTCTCCATTGTCGAGCGGCGTATACGCATAACCCAGCTCGATCGAGATGCCGCGCGCCTTCTCTTCCTTCAGCCGATCGGTGTCGACGCCCGTCAGCGCACGCACGAGCGTGGTCTTGCCGTGGTCGATGTGTCCCGCGGTCCCGACGATCATGCGGCGGGCCCCGCGAGCGGCACGCATTGCGCGACGAACGCCGCTTCGTCGGCCGCTTCGACGCAGCGCAGGTCGAGCCGCAGCGCGTTGTCGGCCACGCGGCCGATCACCGGGCGCGGCCATTCGCGCAGGCGTTTCTCGAGCTGCGCGAGCGCGCGGCCGCTGCGCTTGCCGTCCGCCGAGCGCACGACGAGCCCGGCGCTCGGCAACTGGTCGACCGGTAGCGCGCCGCTGCCGATCTGGCTGAACATCGGCTCGACCGTCACGTCGAAACCGCTGCCGAGCGCGGCCTGGAACGCCGGACGCACGCGTTCGGCGGCCTCGGCGATCTCGCGCTGCGGGCGCGTCAGCAGGCGCAGCGTCGTGAGCCGGTCGCGCAGGAATTCGGGCGACTGATACAGCCGCAGCACGGGTTCGAGCGCCGCGAGCGTCAGCTTGCCGACGCGCAGCGCGCGCTTGAGCGGATGCTTCTTGATCTTCGCGACGAGTGCGCGGTCGCCGACGATCAGGCCGGCCTGCGGCCCGCCGAGCAGCTTGTCGCCGCTGAACGTGACAACGTTTGCGCCGGCGGCGACGGTTTCCTGCACGGTCGTCTCGTGCGGCAGGCCCCATTGCGACAAGTCGGCGAGCGTGCCGCTGCCGAGATCGACGGCGACCGGCACCCCGCGCTCGCGTGCGAGCGGCGCGAGTTCAGCGAGCGTCGTCTCCTTCGTAAAGCCGCTGATCGCGTAGTTGCTGCAGTGCACCTTCATCAGCAGCGCCGTGCGCGGGCCGATCGCGGCCGCGTAGTCGTGCAGGTGCGTGCGGTTGGTCGTGCCGACCTCGTGCAGCTTCGCGCCGGCACGGCTCATGATGTCGGGGATCCGGAACGCCCCGCCGATCTCGACCAGCTCGCCGCGCGACACGACCACTTCCCGCTTCGTCGCGAGCGCCGACAGCGTCAGCAGCACGGCCGCCGCATTGTTGTTGACGACGGTCGCGGCCTCCGCACCCGTCAGTTCGCACAGCAGATCGTCGATCAGGTCGTCGCGATCGCCGCGGCGGCCGGTCGCGAGGTCGAACTCGAGGTTGACGGGCCGCGTGAGCGCGTCGACCACCGCGCGCACCGCGTCGTCGGGCAGCAACGCGCGCCCGAGGTTCGTGTGCAGCACGGTGCCGGTCAGGTTGAACACGGTGCGCACGGCGCCCGCGCTCTGCGCGGCCAGCGTGCGCGCGACGGCCGCTGCGATGCGCGGCTCGTCCAGTGGCTCGGCCGCCGCGGGATCGTGCTGCGCGGCCGTGCGCCAGCGTTCCAGTTCGGCGCGCACCGCGTTCAGCACACGCGTGCGGCCATAGTCGTCGATCAGCGGTTGCAACGGTGTCGACGACAGCACGCGCTCGACGGACGGCACACGCGCCAGCACGGCATTCAGTTCATTCACACCCGGTTCGGTCACGTCGTCGTGGCTCCAGTCTCATGCTTCGCAGTCGGCCGGGCCGGCGCTCGCGCCCCGCCCCGGCCCCGTGCCGTCAGTCCGCTTCGCGCGACACGTCCGGCCACAGCAGCGGGTTCGGCGAACTGCGCTGGTAGCCGGCCTCGTTCATCAGCAGGTCGAGCGTGAGACTCGCGAGATCGTCGGCCAGCGGCTCGAACTCGTAGTCCTTCTCCTGATAGCCGATCTTGCGATAGGTCTTGCACTCGTCGCACGATTCGGCCTTGATCGCTTCGCTGCCGCCTTCGATCCCGTGATACGCGATGCCTTTCGTCGAATCGCAGTGCGAGCACTTGGTACGCACCATGTGCCACTCGGTCGTGCACAGCCCGCACTGGAGGAAACGGTAGCCCTGATACTGGCCGCCGACCCGCACGACGCTCGCGACCGGATGCGTGCCGCACACCGGGCACAGCCCCGGCTGGTCGAGATACGGGACATCGGTCGGCGTCACGCGGCTCGCGAGGTCCGTCCACGCGACCTGCAGCGCGGCCATCAGGAACGGCGCGGTGGCCGGGTCGACCTCGGCGAAGCGCAGCGCGAGGATCGCGTCGGCCTGTGCGTCAAGCTCGGCGGGCGCCATCAGGCGCAGCCGGTCGAGCAGCTTCGCGAGTTGCGGATTGACGAGCCCCGCGCTTTCGACGCGGTCGAGCAATTCATACAGCACGGCGCGCCAGCGCGCATCGCGCTCGCCGTCGAGCGCCGGCACGAGCGGCATCGAATGTTCCTGTGCGCGTGCGATCGCTTCCTTCGACGGCAGCGGCAGCTCCAGCGCTTGCAGCGTCGCGTGCTGCGCGTCGGCGACGGTGGCCATCAGCCGCAGGTAGCCGCTGATCGGGTTCAGGTCGGCAAGCTTGCGCAGCCGCGCGGCGCGCGCCGCGAACGCGGTCGCGCGCTCCGGCAGGCGAAAGCGCGGAATGGCCGAATGATCGAGTGCCGAGATCTCGGTCGGTTCGAGAATGCGTTGTGTCACGAAAATTTCTTCCAAAAAACAAGCGCCGACGAATCGGCGCTCTTCAGGCGATTCCGGCGGTTGGCGGAGCGGTACGCCGCAATCGGCGTACCGCTTCCGCTCCGGTGCGTTATTTCACGCTTTCACGGAACCACTTCGGGTGATGCTTGCGGGCCCAGCCCAGCGTGACGGTGCCGCGCACCATCGCGCCGATCGAACCCTTCACCCACAACGCCGCGTAAATGTGCACGATGATGCTCGCGATCAGCACGAAGGCCGCCACGGCATGCACGACAGCGGCCGCGCGGATCACCCCGATCGGGAAGTAGAACGAGAAATAGCGCCGCCAGATCACGATTCCCGACAGCAGGAGCAGCAACAGGCACGCCACCAGCGTGAAGAATAGCAGCTTCTGTCCGGCGTTATAGCGCCCGACCGGCGGCAGCTTGTCTTCCTGGTTGGTCAGCACGTCGCCGATCTGCTTCAGCCATTGGCGATCGTCCGCATCGAGCGCATTGTGGTGCCAGAACCGCACCACGAGAATCGCGAACGACACGAACATCACGAGACCGACGAACGGATGCAGGATCCGCGTCCACTGGCCGCCGCCGAACAGCGCGGTCAGCCAGAACATCGACGGATGGAACAGCGCGAGCCCGGACAGCGCGAGCAGCACGAACGTGATCGCGGTGATCCAGTGGTTCGTGCGCTCGTTCGGCGTGTAGCGGACGATCAGGTTGGGGTCGTCGTGGTTCATTTCGCGTCCTCCTTGATGCGTCGTGCCTCGTCGCGGGCAGCGGCTTCTTCCTCGTCGGTGACCTCGTTCGGACCGACCCGCGTGTAGTGGAAGAACCCGGCCAGCGCGGTCAGCGCGAGGCCGGCGACCGCGAGTGGCTTCGCGATACCCTTCCACAGCTTCACCATCGGGCTGATCGACGGATTGTCGGGCAGACCGTGATACAGCGACGGTTTGTCCGCGTGGTGCAGCACGTACATCACGTGCGTGCCGCCGACGCCCTGCGGGTCGTACAGCCCCGCATGCTCGAAGCCGCGCTCCTTCAGGTCCTCGATCCGCTCGGCCGCGTGCTGCTTCATGTCCTCCTTGGTGCCGAACACGATCGCGCCCGTCGGGCAGGTCTTCACGCAGGCCGGTTCCTGGCCGACCGCGACGCGGTCGGAACAGAGCGTGCACTTGTATGCGCGATGATCCTTCTTCGAGATCCGCGGCACGTTGAACGGGCAACCGGTCACGCAGTAGCCGCAACCGATGCAGTTCTCCTCGTGGAAGTCGACGATCCCGTTGTTGTACTGCACGATCGCGCCCGGCGACGGGCATGCCTTCAGGCAGCCCGGATCCTCGCAGTGCATGCAGCCGTCCTTGCGGATCAGCCACTCGAGGTCGCCCGCCGGGTTCTCGTATTCGGAGAACCGCATGACCGTCCACGAATGCTCGGTCAGGTCGGCCGGGTTGTCGTACACGCCGACGTTGGTGCCGACTTCGTCGCGCAGGTCGTTCCACTCCATGCATGCCGTCTGGCATGCCTTGCAGCCAATGCACTTCGATACGTCGATCAGCTTCGCGACGCTCCCGGTCACCGGTTCGCGCACCGTGGGCGGTGGCGTCGTGGTGGCCGAGACGCGCTTGATATCCAGCGATTGCAATGCCATCTCTTCCCCCTTACGCCTTTTCGACCTTCACCAGGAACGACTTGAATTCCGGTGTATAGGAGTTGCCGTCACCCACGGACGGAGTCAGGGTATTGGCGAGATAGCCGGGCTTCGTCAGGCCCTTGAAGCCCCAGTGCAACGGGACGCCGACCGTCTGGACCTTCTTGCCGTCGACCGTCAGCGGCTTGATCCGCTTCGTGACGAGCGCGACCGCGATGATGTAGCCGCGCTTGGACGACACCTTCACGCGCTCGCCATGCGCGACGCCGACTTCCTTCGCGAGGTCTTCGCCGATCTCGACGAATTGCTCGGGCTGGATGATCGAGTTCAGCCGTGCATGCTTGGTCCAGTAGTGGAAGTGCTCGGTCAGCCGGTACGTGGTCGCCACGTGCGGGAATTCCGCCACCTTGCCGAACGACGCACGGTCGTCCGGGAACACGCGGGCGGCCGGGTTGTTCAGCGCCTGCGGGTTGTTCGGGTGCAGCGGGTTCGCGGCGAGCGGCGTCTCGAACGGCTCGTAATGCTCGGGGAACGGACCTTCGTTCATCCCCGCGCGGGCGAAGAAGCGCGCGACGCCTTCCGGATTCATGATGAACGGCCCCATCCCGTTTTCGGGCGGTTCGTCCGCCTTGAAGTCCGGGATGTCGGCGCCCTTCCACGCGCTGCCGTTCCAGCCGATCAGCTTGCGGGTCGGGTCGAACGGCTTGCCGGCGACGTCGCACGACGCGCGGTTGTACAGGATCCGCCGGTTCGCCGGCCATGCCCACGCCCAGTTCAACGTCTGGCCGATACCGGTCGGGTCGGAGTTGTCGCGCCGCCCCATCTGGTTGCCGGCCTGGGTCCACGCGCCGCAGAAGATCCAGCAGCCGCTCGCGGTCGTGCCGTCGTCCTTCAGTTGCGCGAACGCGGCAAGCTGCTCGCCCTTCTTCACGAGCGTCTTCGCCGGATCCTTCGGATCGGGCAGATCGGCGAGCGCTTTCCCGTTGAACTCCATCGCCAGTTCCTCGGGCGTCGGGCTTTCCGGGTTCGCGTACGGCCAGGTCAGGTTCACGATCGGGTCCGGATACTTGCCGCCGTCCTTCTGGTACAGCTTGCGCATGCGCAGGAACAGCCCCGACATGATCTCGAGGTCGCTCCTCGCTTCGCCCGGCGGCTCCGCGCCCTTCCAGTGCCACTGCAGCACGCGGCTCGAACTCACGAGCGAGCCGTTTTCCTCCGCGAAGCAGGTGGTCGGCAGGCGGAACACCTCGGTCTGGATCTTGGACGGATCGACGTCGTTGTAGTCGCCGTGAGGCTTCCAGAACTCGGACGTCTCGGTCGCGAGCGGATCCATGATCACGAGCCACTTCAGCTTCGCGAGGCCGGCCGCCGTCTTCACCTTCGACGGCGCCGCCGCGAGCGGGTTGAAGCCCTGGCAGATGTAGCCGTTCATCTTGCCGGCATTCATCAGCTCGATCGCCTGCAGCAGGTCGTACTGCTTGTCCAGCTTCGGCAGGTAGTCGTACGCCCAGTTGTTCTCGGCGGTGGCCGCGTCGCCCCACCACGACTTCATGAAGCTGACGTGGAAGGCCTTGTAGTTCTTCCAGTAGCTCAACTGGTTCGGCCGCAGCGGCTGCTGCACGCGCTTCTTGATGTACGCGTCGAAGTCCTGCTCCGCCTGCATCGGCAGCGTCATGTAGCCCGGCAGCAGGTTCGACATCAGCCCGAGGTCGGTCAGCCCCTGGATGTTCGAGTGGCCGCGCAGCGCGTTCATCCCGCCGCCGGCGATGCCGATGTTGCCGAGCAGCAGCTGCACCATCGCGCCGGTGCGGATGATCTGCGCGCCGATCGAGTGGTGGGTCCAGCCGAGCGCGTACAGCACCGTGCCGGCGCGGCCGGGTACGGCCGTGCTCGCGAGCATCTCGCACACCTTCAGGAATTTGTCCTTCGGCGTGCCGCAGACCTGCTGGACCATGTCCGCCGTATAGCGCGCGTAGTGCTGCTTCAGCAGGTTGTATACACAACGCGGATGCTGCAGCGTCGGATCGACCTTCGCGAAACCGTCGTCGCCGCGCTCGTAGTCCCAGCTCGATTTGTCCGGGTACGCGTGCTTCTGCGCGTCGTAGCCGGAATAAATGCCGTCGTTGAACGCGAAATCCTCGCGCACGATGAACGAGAAGTCCGTGTAGTTCTTCACGTACTCATGCTGGATCTTGTCGTTCGTCAGCAGATAGTTGATGACGCCGCCCAGGAAGACGATGTCGGTGCCGGTGCGGATCGGCGCGTAGTAATCGGCCACCGAGGCCGTACGCGTGAAGCGCGGGTCGACGACGATCAGCCGCGCCTTGCGGTGCGCCTTCGCCTCCGTCACCCACTTGAAACCGCACGGATGGGCCTCGGCTGCATTGCCGCCCATCACGAGAATCACGTCCGCGTTCTTGATGTCGACCCAATGGTTCGTCATCGCTCCACGGCCAAACGTCGGGGCAAGACCTGCCACCGTCGGGCCATGTCAGACACGCGCCTGATTGTCGAATGCAAGCATCCCGAGACTGCGGATGGTCTTGTGCGTCAGGTAGCCGACCTCGTTGCTGCCCGCCGACGCGGCCAGCATGCCGGTCGTGAGCCAGCGGTTGACCTTCGCGCCGTCTTCGGCCGTCTCGACGAAGTTCGCGTCGCGGTCGGCCTTCATCAGCTTCGCGATGCGGTCGAGCGCGTCGTTCCACGAGATGGGTTCCCACTTGTCCGAGCCGGGCGCACGATACTCGGGGTGCGTCAGGCGGTTCGGGCTGTGGATGAAGTCGATCAGGCTCGCGCCCTTCGGGCACAGCGTGCCGCGATTGACGGGGTGGTCGGGATCGCCTTCGATGTGGATGATGCTCGGCTGCGCATTCTTCGCGCCGTCTCCGAGGCTGTACATCAGGATGCCGCAACCCACTGAACAGTAAGGACAGGTGTTGCGCGTTTCGACGGTGCGCGCCAGTTTGTACTGTCGGACTTCGGCCAGCGCTTCGGACGGAGAAAAGCCCATCAGGGCAAGACTCGATCCGGCAAGCGACGTGGCCGTCACCTTCAGGAACTGGCGCCGGGACATTTGTAGCATGGCGGTCTCGGCGTTATTGTGGGGTGGGGTGAAACTGAAAGGAATTATAGACAGTTCAGGCAACTATGATCGAATCCTCGGATCAATACCGATATGTCCGATTAACCTGCGATGATCCGCGTTCCGCGCGCAACCGAACCGTCATGAAACGACAGATCACTTCAGAAGCCACCCGTCTCGCCCAGCAGCAGGCCAACTGGGCCCTCACCGCGTTCAAGCGCTTCTCGTCCGACCGCTGCTCCGCGATGGCCGCGGGCATCGCGTTTTTCTCCGCGTTCTCGCTCGCGCCGACCCTCGTGATGGTGATCGCGGTGGCCGGCTGGTTCTACGGCGACGACGCCGCGCGCGGCCAGGTGTTCGAGCAGGCGCATCAGCTAATCGGCGACGACGCGGCGGCCAGCATCCAGACGATCGTGCAGAACGCGCACCGCGCGGGCGAACGCGGCGGCATCGCCACGCTGATCTCGTTCGCCGCGCTCGCGATCGGCGCGTCGGCCACGTTCGCGTCGCTCAGCGCGGCGCTCAGCGTGATCTGGCCGGCCACCGAAAGCCGCTGGTCGAGCATGCTCGGGCTGGTGCGCGTGCGGCTGATCTCGTTCGGGCTCGTGCTCGGCGTCGCGTTCCTGCTGATCGTGTCGCTCGTGCTCGACACCGCGATCACCTTCATCGGCACCTGGCTGCTGGGCAATTCGCCGTACGTGGTCGTCACGAACGTCGTGCAGTTCTTCGTCGGCATCGCGGTGCTCGCGGCCGCGTTCGCGTCGTTGATGAAGTTCCTGCCCGACGCGCGCGTCGCGTGGCGCGACGCCGCGATCGGCGGCATCGTGTCCGCGATCCTGTTTTCCGGCGGCAAGAAGCTGTTCGCGCTGTATCTCGCGCATGCGGGCACCGCGAGCGCGTTCGGCGCGGCCGGGTCGTTCGCGGTCCTGCTGATGTGGCTGTACTTCTCCGCGATCGTGCTGCTGCTCGGCGCGGAATTCGCGGCCGCCCGCGGCGACGCGCATCGGCCGACCGCGAATCCGGCGCCGGCCGCGGCCGCTCAAGCGACTCGAGCCGCTCGGCCCGATCCCGCCGCGAATCGCCCGCGCGACGACTGATTCAGCCCGCCGAAGACGGCCGCGCATCGATCCCGCCCGTACCCGGCACACCCTCCCGCTCGCTTGCAACCCCGTGGTTCGCCGCGCATTCGCGCGGCGTCGACGCTTGCCTGACACGTCGGCGTGCATGCACCTGCAACCGCAAACGTTTGCACACCCTCATTTCCTTGCTGCAACGGGCCGAAACAGGGGGTCTGCCGCCATGCGCATCAGCGATTGAAACAATCGCACCGCAGCAATTGTCAACTATTTCATAAACAGGAACAGTGTCTGATGTGCTTGATATATATGGATTTTTTCCTGCTGTTACCTTTTCGAGACACTTTATTTTTTAAGCTTTCTTGCGTGTATGGCACTGAGCTATTCTCCAATCCGCAACAAATAACGATGAATCACTTGCGTGGAGAAACTCAACGATGAAGAAACTTGCTCTCTCGACCCTCTCGCTCGCCCTGCTGGGCGCCGCCGGCGCTGCTCAGGCTCAGTCGAGCGTGACGCTGTACGGTGTGATCGACACGTCGATCACCTATGTCCACGGTAACGATGGTCAAGGTAACAATTCGTGGTCGATGGGTAGCGGCAACCTGCAAGGCAGCCGCTTCGGCCTGAAGGGTGCAGAAGACCTCGGTGGCGGCCTGAAGGCGATCTTCCAGTTGGAAAACGGCTTCAACTCGGCATCGGGCGCACTGGGCCAAGGCCAGCGCATGTTCGGCCGCCAGGCTTTCGTCGGCCTGCAAAGCGACCAGTACGGTACGCTGACGCTGGGTCGCCAATACGACCCGCTCGTCGACCTGGTTCAGGGCGTGACGGCTGACAACTACTTCGGCAGCGTGTTCGCCACGCCGGGCGACGTCGACAACAACGACAACAGCCTGCGCGTCAGCAACGCGATCAAGTACACGTCGCCGGTCTGGGCAGGTCTGCAGTTCGAAGCGATGTACGCACTCGGCGGCGTCGCCGGCGCAACCGGCAAGGGTCAGACGTGGGCGGCAGCTGCAGCCTACAACAACGGCCCGCTCGGCCTGGCTGCGGGTTACTTCCACGCCAACAACTCGGCGCCGCTGAACGCCGCTGGCCAGCGCACCGGCTGGGCCGGCACGTCGGACGCGATCTTCGACGGCTCGGGTAGCTTCATCAACAACGCATACACGTCGGCATCGTCGATCGGTATCGCGCAAGTCGCTGGCCAGTACGCATTCGGCCCGGTCACGTTCGGCCTCGGCTACAGCAACGCGCAGTACAAGGCTGATGCGAACTCGGGCTTCGGCGCGAACCAGAAGTACAACACGGGTCGCGCATTCGTCACGTACCAGGCATCGGCACCGCTGCTGCTGGGCGTGGGCTACATCTACACGAAGGGTAGCGGCCAGACCGACGCCAAGTACCATCAGGTTTCGCTCGGCGCGGACTACTCGCTGTCGAAGCGTACGGACATCTACCTGGTTGGCGCGTATCAGCACGCAAGCGGCCACAACGCCGACGGCAGCGATGCGCAAGCGTCGGTCGGCTCGTACGGCATCGCCGGCAAGAGCTCGCAGGAAATCGTCGCACTCGGCCTGCGTCACAAGTTCTAAAAACGAAGTATCCGGTGTGCATGGCGTCTCCGACGCCTTGTCGCCGACCTGGAAAGCCAGCCCCGGTTTCGGCCGCGGCTGGCTTTTTTTCGTCCGCCTCCGGCTCGCGGGCCGGCAGCGTCTGCACGGCCTCCGCGCGACAGCCGGGCCCGACATAGGTCGGCCGGCCGGCAGCGGCGCCTGGCCGCTGCCATGCCCGCGCAACCCGGTTTCCACGGCCCGGAGAGCTCGCCGTTTCCGCCAAGGACGACTAACATCCGCACTGCCGGCACCGCCCGGCCCGACCGATGCGGGATTGGTTCGCGCCGCGTGTCGATTTCGGCGGGCGTCGTCCGTCGTATCGATGGCGGCACGTGGTTTGCCCCGGACCCATACAGACAGGAGATTCGTCATGACGATTCAGAAGATCACGCCTTTTCTCTGGTATTCGACGGAAGCCGAAGAAGCAGCGGCCTTCTATGCCGGCATCTTTCCGGATTCGCGGATCGTGCGCGTCACGGCGGTGCCCGGCACCGACGGCACGCGGATGGTCGAATTCGAGCTGTTCGGGCAGCCGTTCTTCGCGATGAGCCACCCGCGCACGGAGACGTTCAACCACGCGATCTCGCTGCTCGTCAGCTGCGCGGACCAGGCCGAACTCGATCGCTACTGGAGCGCGCTGCTCGACAACGGCGGCACGGCCGACGGCTGCGGCTGGCTGCGGGATCGTTATGGCGTGTCGTGGCAGATCGTTCCGGAAGCGCTCATTCCGATGATGGCCGACCGCGACACGGTCAAGGCGGGCCGCGTGGCCGCGGCGATGATGCAGATGACCAAGTTCGACGACGCCGCGCTGAAGGCCGCCTTTGCGGGCACCGCGGGCTGACCCGGCGCACCGGGCCGCGCATGCGTGACGCCGCGCCGGGTCGCGTGCACGCGCTCGGCTCGACGGTGCGCGCATGCCGCCGGCTCGCGAGCGTTCGCTATCCGCAGCCGGCCGGCAAACCGGTAGCGTGCATCGTCGGCGCGAACTGCTACGCCGACAGCATCGACTCGATCGCCCGCCGCGCGTAGCCGATGAATTCCGCCAGCGGTTCGCCCGACAGGATCGCCGCGCCTGCGTCACCATCGAGATAGGCCGCACGCGCAGCCGCCAGAACCGGCCGGTGCGCGTCCGGCAGGCGCGCCAGCACCCACGCCGCGGCGACGTCCTTCGGCGCGATTTTGCCGGTCGCGGCGCTATACCAGATGCGCGCGAGCGCGAGCACGATGTTGCACGCGTCGTCGCGCCAGTCGGGTTCCGCGTGCCACTGCGCCGCGGTAGCGAGCAGCGCGGCGACGAAGTCGCGCGCGGGCACCGGCTCGAACAGCACGTCCGCGGGCGGGCCGACCAGCGCGATGCTGTGCTCGCGCGCCTTCGTCAGCAGGATGGCCAGATCGTGATCGACGAGCGGCGGCTCGACGATGCCGGCGTCGAGGTCGCTGCGCAGCCATTCGCCGAACTGCAGCTCGCGTCGCGCCGGATGACGCCACGGCACCACGTCGCCGTGCGCGACGACCGTGACCTCCAGCGCACGCATGCCGCCGCTGCAACCGGGCGGCGCAGAAGCACCGAGCAGGTCCGACATCAGCGCGCGTCGCGCCGCTTCGTCCGGGCGCACCGCCACCGTCACCAGCAAATCGATGTCGCTGCGCGGTTTCAGGCCGCCGTCGAGCGCCGATCCGAACAGGTGGATCGCTTCCAGCGTCGCGCCGAGATGCCGTTCGATCACGACACGTGCGGCGGCGACCTGTGCGGCGATGTCGTGCGGGGTGTCGTCCGTCACGATGACAAATCTCGCGATGCGCTCGCGACGGAACGCGCGGCAACAACGCGGCGCGCGAATGAAACTCGCGGCTCGGCGATGCGGATGCGGATGCGCGACTTGCGATCCGCCGCACATCGTGCGTCGGCCAAACCCGGCATCGCCGGGCGATCCGTTCGCCGCCGCGCGCTTTGCGCGACGCAATAAAAATCCCCGCACGCTTTCGCGTACGGGGATCTCGGGACACTGCAACGGCTGCCGACATGCATTCGGCAGTCGTTGCGCGGCATTACGCTGCCGCGTCCTTCAGCTTCTTCAGCGCACGTGCCTTCACGCGCACGCTGGCCGGCTTCGCCGGGAACCAACGCTCTTCGCCCGTGAACGGATCCTTGCCGAAGCGCTTCTTCTTCGCCGGCACGACTTGTGCCGTGATCTTCAGCAGACCCGGCAGCGTGAACTCGCCTGCGCCCTTCTTGTGAACCGAGCCCAGCACGACGTTCTCGAGTGCGGCGAGCACTGCCTTGACCGCCTTCACTTCGACAGCCGCGCGCTCAGCGATATGCGTTGCGAGCGATGCCTTCGTGAACTTGTCCTTCAGCGGCGTCGGAGCAGCCGGTGCTGCCTTTGCGACAGCCTTCTTGGCCACTACTTTCTTCGCGGGCGCAGCCTTTTTGGCAGCCACTTTCTTGGTCGCCGGTGCGGCAGCCTTCTTGGCCACCTTTTTTGCGGAAGTCGCCATGTTTCTCCTACCAGGTGTGGTCGTTGGATACACGAAGCGTGCAACGCGCGCGCTTCAACGCCGGATTCTACAAGCGCCTTGACGCTTCGTGCAGTACTTTTATGCGTTTTCGCGGGGTTTCCCGCAGGTTTTGTTGCGCGCGACCGACTTCATCGACACTCGAGCATGAAAAAACGCGTGTACGTATGGGCTCAAACAAGCCGAACGCGAATTACGTTCGATATTTGCGCACCTATACTGGGCGCGCTCAATGCCCGGATGCCTCCATGCGCGAAGTCAGATACGTCAAAGGACTCGACGGCCTGCGAGCCCTCGCCGTCATCCTCGTTTTCCTGTCCCACAAGGGCCATGTCCTTGCCGTCGACGTCGGCAAGCTCGGCGTGTGGACGTTTTTCCTCATCAGCGGATTCCTGATCGTCGGCGAGTTGCATCGCAACCGTCAGGCGGTCGAATGCGGCACCATGACGCGCCGCCACGCGCTCGCGCTGTTTCTCGCGAAGCGCGCGCTGCGGATCTTTCCCGTGTATTACCTGCTGCTCGCCGCGCTCGCGATCGCGCACGCGCTGTTCTACCAGCGCGGCGTCAATCTCGGGCTCGCCTGGCACGCGGTGTTCCTGTCGAATTACTGGATCGGCGTCGTCAAGGACGGCTGGCCGGGCTCCACGTCGCATTTCTGGAGCCTCGCCGTTGAACAGCAGTTCTATCTGATCGCACCGCTCGCGCTGCTCGCGGTGCCCGCCGCGCGACACGTCGCGCTCGGCGTCGCGGCCGTCGCGCTGTGTGCGCTCGCGCATCTCGCGCTCTACCTGTCGGACGCGTCGCCGGTGCTGATCTACGCGTTTTCCCCGTGGAATTTCGCGTTGATCGCGCTCGGCGGCGTCGGCGCGATGGCGCTCGCCGATCGCGGCGCGGCCGCCGCGCGCCGCGTACCGCCCGGCTGGCTCGGCGCGGCCGGCGTCGCATTCTTCCTCGCGCTGCCCGCCTGCACGACCTTGCCCGATGCGGTCGCGGGGCTCGCGGATCTCGGCCTGTCCGTGTCGCTCGGCGCGCTGATGCTGTGGATCGTCAGCGCACCCGAGCATCCCGTCGTCGCGCTGCTCGACTGGGCGCCGCTTGCCTATCTCGGCACGATCAGCTACGGCTTCTACCTGTTCCACAACCTGATTCCGGCGCGCTTCGGCGTGCTGCCCGCGTCCTTCGCGCACGTGCCGCTGCCGGACATCGTCCGCGACGCGGCGCCGGAACTGCTGCAATTCGCGCTCGCCGTGCTGCTCGCGCACCTGTCCTGGCGTTATCTCGAAAAGCGCTTGCTCGACTTCAAGAAGCCGATCGCCGCGCTGCTGGCCCGGCACTTCGCCACGCAGCCGAGCGCGTCGCCGCGCTGAGCGTCGCGTGGACGCGGCGCGCGGCGAAAGCCGGACGGGAATGCGTCGATACCGGTGACGCCCGGCGACCGGCGGCATGTCGGCCGACACCGCGTCATCGCGCGACACCCACGCGAGTGACGTGCATGCCGCGCAATCCCTCCACCGATCCGGTCACGCGACGCATGCTTCGGCACCGCTTTCACGCGCGACGTCCCGCCTCACCGGCATGCGTCGCGCGCCTGCACCCCGCACACCTGCCCGGCACCGCGTGCCGACGTCGCGCACCCTGCGCTCGCGCCCGCGCAAACAAAAAAGCCCCGGCGCGCGAGCGGCCGGGGCCAACGGAACAACCACCACCTGAAACGACGGAGCGCGCGGCCGCTTTAAGCGACGGCAGCCAGCGCGGGCAAGCAGGTACGCAGGTACGCCTCGAATTCGCGGCTCACTTCCGGATGCTGGAGCGCGAGCTCGACGGTGGCCTTGAGATAACCGAGCTTGCTGCCGCAGTCGAAGCGCGTGCCGTAGTAGCGATACGCGAGCACCTGCTCGTTCGCGAGCAGCGACTGGACGGCGTCGGTGAGCTGCAATTCGCCGCCCGCGCCCGGCTTGAGCTTGCGCAGATGATCGAAGATCGTCGGCATGAATACGTAGCGGCCGACCACGCCGAGGTTCGACGGCGCATCCTCCGGCGCCGGCTTCTCGATGATGCCCGACAGCTTGATGATGTCCTCTTCCCACTCCCGGCCTTCGACGACGCCGTACGAGCGGCTGTCCTCGCGCGGGATCGTCTCGACCCCGATCACCGAGCTGTGATAGTGGTCGAACACGTCGACGAGCTGCTTGAGCACCGGCTGTTCGCCGTGCAGCAGGTCGTCGGCGAGGATCACCGCGAACGGCTCGCCGTGCACGAGCTTCTCCGCGCACAGCACCGCGTGGCCGAGGCCGAGCGCTTCCGGCTGGCGCACGTAGAAGCAGTTGACGTGGCTCGGCTTGATGCCGCGCACGAGTTCGAGCAGCTTTTCCTTGCCGCGCGCCTCGAGCTCGGCCTCGATCTCGTACGACTTGTCGAAATGATCCTCGATCGCGCGCTTGCTGCGCCCGGTGACGAAGATCATCTCGGTGATACCGGCGTTGATCGCTTCCTCGACCGCGTACTGAATCAGCGGCTTGTCGACGACGGGCAGCATTTCCTTCGGGCTCGCCTTCGTTGCCGGGAGGAACCGCGTGCCGAGACCGGCAACGGGGAACACGGCCTTGGTGACTTTCAACATGTTCGCATCCTGATTGCGTTGACTGCGCCGCGTCGACCTGCGACCCGGCGCGATTGTGTTCCGAACGGCATATCGAGAATCGACGGTACGGCCAATTCCACTCCGCTCATTTTCGATATGAACTGATTGCCCAATGATTCCGAAAAAATATAATCGTTTCAATTCGGTCGATATTGCCGGACCGATTGCCGAGGCAGAAACAAATTACCGATTTTCCGGATACAAATGCTTACGATTCGAATTCCTCGATATAGGGCACGCCGCCCCGCTCGAGGCCCGGGCGGATCGGTTCGTTCTTCAGCGCCTCGCGGTACGCCGACAGCACGGCCATGACCAACAGTACTGCAGCGCTCGCGATCCAATGCATGTCCATCTTGCCGCTCCTTGCATCAATCAACTGGAGCTTCAAACTATCAGAAAAAAATCGGCAAATAATTCGCACCCCTCGACGAGCCGCTTTCAGGTCGCGATAACTCCGTGATGTGGAATACCGATATTTCCGGGCGAGATTTTTTTATTCATTGACCGAATTCTTGCGCATTACGATTGGATGAAACTTCCCGTCCATCCGTCGCAAGGAATCGAATCGCATGCAAGCTTTCAGCGGATCGTCTCTGGCCGCGCCGCCCGTCGCCGACCACAAGGAACACGTGATCGACGCGATGCGCGGCTTCGCGGCGCTGCTCGTCGCCTATTTCCACTGCCGCCAGGTCGTCTGGGTCGGCATGCAGAGCTTCCATCATGCTTACGGTCATGCACTGAGCCCGGGCGTGATCGCCGGCTACCTGACCTTCCCGTTCGCGTGGGGCTCCGCCGGCGTGCCGATCTTCTTCGTGATCAGCGGCTACTGCATCCACCGCAACGCGGCGCTCAAGCTCGCGGCCAACCCCGCATACCGGCTCGACGCGCCGAACTTCTGGGTGCGCCGCTTCGCGCGCATCTACCCGGTGCTGCTCGCCGCGCTGCTGTTCACGCTCGCGCTCGACGCGGTCAGC
This sequence comes from Burkholderia sp. IO2, assembly GCF_029522185.1. Lineage (NCBI taxonomy): Bacteria > Pseudomonadati > Pseudomonadota > Betaproteobacteria > Burkholderiales > Burkholderiaceae > Burkholderia > Burkholderia sp. IO2. The sequence continues at coordinate 61,317 of NZ_JAKWFH010000043.1, forward strand.
CTGCAGATCGAGCCCGTCAGCCACAAGATCCGCGACGTCGGCCTGGTCGCGTTCCTGGTGAACCTGTTCTCGCTGCAGGGCGTCGCCGGCTACACGTACGGGTCGAACGGCGCGCTGTGGACGCTGTCGCTCGAAGTGCAGTTCTACGCGGTCTACCCGCTGCTGTTCGCGCTGCGCCGGCGCATCGGGATGCCGGCCGTCGTGGCCGCAGTCGCGCTCGTCAACGTCGCGTCGGCGTGGCTGCTCGAACGGCACGACCTGCAGTTCTTCACGTCGTACTGGCTGTCCTGGACGATCGGCGCATGGATCGCCGACGTGCGCGCGCAGCAATCGCGCGGCATGGCCGTCGTGCCGTCGCGCGCGTGGTACGTCGCGGCCGCCGTGCTGCTGGCCGCCGGCTGCGGCGCGTTCCATGTCGGCCAGTACGGTGCGTTCCAGCTGTGGTCGGCCGGCTTCGCGTGCTTCCTGTACCGCGCGCTTGCCCGCCCGCCGCGCCCGACGCCGCCGCTGCGCGTGCTGAGCTGGTTCGGCGACTTCAGCTACTCGCTGTACCTGGTCCACCTGCCGCTGTTCGTCTGCCTCGGCTCGGTGCTGTTCCATTCCGAACTGCAACTGTCGATCTGGCCGTCGTTCGCGTTCATGGCCGTCGCGATCCCGGTGGCGTACCTGTTCTACCGGATGTTCGAACGGCCGGCGATGACGTGGTCGGCCAGCTTCAAGCCGACCCGCGCCGCCCGCGTCGTTGCGTCGACGCCCGAACAGGCCGTCTGACCCAAGCCGGCCGGCCCGTCCGGTTTCGCGGCCCTCGCGCGGCGTCTCGCCGCGCGGGGGCTTTTTCACGGCCGGCGCGCGGTCGCGGGCCGCTTCGACAAGGGACGGGCAGCCTGCCGCTCTCCGACCGCGCCACGACCCGCGTAAGCCGTCTCTGCGGGGTTGCTGCAGCACGACTGCAACGGTGTCGCCTGCCCGCTTCACGTTGCCGATGGCCCGTTCCCGGTTTCAGATGACGATCGGCCATGCTCGCGCCTCATGTGGAGTCGGCGTGCATGCCCGCCCGTCCGCCACCACCAGACATCTCGCCCGCTGAAAAGCGAAGCCCCCACGCAGCACGACACCGCATGGGGGCCCGTTTGCCGCCGGCTCGCGCCAGCTGCTACTTCTTCGCGTTCGCGGCCTTGGCGGCCTTCGCCGTATCCGCGAGGATCTTCTCGACCCGCTCCACGTAGGTTTCGGTCCCGAACCGGCGCACCGCGGTCGCGCGCCCGCTCGCGACGAGCCGCTCGCGCAGCGCGCGGTCGCGCTTGAGCGTCGCCAGCGCATCGGCCAGCGCGGCCGCGTTACCCGGCTCGCAGAGCAGCCCGTTGTCGCCATCCTCGATGATCTCGACGACGCCGCCCGCCCGCGCCGCGACGACCGGCCGGCGCGCGAGCATCCCCTCGACGATCACGCGCCCGAACGGCTCCGGCGTGATCGACGTGTGCGCGACGACGTCGACCGCCGTCATGCACGCGGCCACGTCGCGCTGGAAGCCGAGGAAATGCACGCGCGCGTCCATCCCGTGCTGCGCGACGTATTCGTGCAGTTGCGCCGCATAGTCGTCCTCGCCGAACAGCGGCGCGCCGACCAGCACCACGTGCATGTCCGGATGCCGCGCGGCGGCCTCCAGCAGCACGTGCTGCCCCTTCCAGCGCGCGAGACGGCTGAACGAGCCGACCAGCCAGGCGTCCGCGGGCAGCCCCAGGCGCGCGCGCAGCGCGGCCTGGCTCACGCCTTCCAGCGCGTCGAACGGTTCGGCCGAAATGCCATTGAACACGACGTCGACGTGCTGCGGCGTGAAGCCCGTCAGCGCGCGGAACGCTTGCGCGGATGCATCGGAGTTCGCGATCACGCGCGTGACGCCGAGCCGCGCGCAATACTTGATCGCCTTCAACTGCTTGCCGCCGAAATGGTCGGTGCTGACGATGTCGCGCAGGTGCCAGACCACCGGCTTGCGCGCGAGCCGCCCGGCGAGCGCGGCGACCACCATCGCGCGTTGGGTGTTCGCGTAGATCACCTCGGCGCGGCGCGCGCGCCGCGCGACGTCGCGCACCAGCCGCACGAGCTGCTTCACCGCGCCGAACGACACGCCGCCCTGCTTGCGCACGCCCGCGAGCGCACCCTGCTCGACCACGTCGACGCGCGCGCCGATCTCGTCGAGCGCCGCGCGGAACGGACCGTCGGCGAACAGCAGCACGTCGGCGTTCGCGCGCATGTGCTTCATGATCTCGAGCAGCGACAGCTCGGCGCCGCCGAGCACGCCGCTCTGGTCGAGCACGAGCGTCGCCGGGCCGCGCGCGGCCGGCAGAGGCGCGGCCGTGCCGCGCTGCGCGGTCGAGCCGGGCAGCGCCTGCTCCACGTAGTCGAGGAAGCGCCGCCGGAACGTGTCGGCGGAAAACCGCTCCGCGTTCGCGCGGCACGCGTCCGGCGTGAAGCGCTGCGGCGCGCGCTCGAAATCGTCGACGGCCGCGACGATCGCCTGCGGCGTCTGTTCGTCGAAGAAGAGGCCGGTCGGGTGCAGGTTCGATTGCGGGTCGAGCACGGTTTCGAGCGCACCGCCCTTGCCGTACGCGATGACCGGCGTGCCGCACGCCTGCGCCTCGACGACCGAGATGCCGAAATCCTCCTCGGCCGCGAACACGAACGCCTTCGCGCGCCGCATCCGGTCGTGCAGCACCGCGAACGGCTGGTAGCCCATGATCTCGACGTTCGGGCCGGCCTTGGCGCGGATCTTCTGCATCTCGGGGCCGTCGCCGATCACGACCAGCTTGCGCTCGGGCGTGCGCGAAAAGGCTTCGACGATCAGGTCGATCTTCTTGTACGGCACCATCCGCGACGCGGTCAGGTAGAACTCCTCTTTCACCGCATTCAGCGAGAACGCGTCGACGTCGACCGGCGGAAAGATCACCGCCGCGTCGCGGTGATAGACCTTCCTGATGCGCCGTGCGATGAACGCGGAATTCGCGACGAAGCCGTCCACCGCGTTCGCGGTGCGCGTGTCCCAGTTGCGGATGTAGTGCAGGATCATTCGCGCGAGCAGCGATTTCGGCCCATGCGTGAGGTTCGACTGCTCCAGATACTGGTGCTGCAGGTCCCACGCATAGCGGATCGGCGAATGCACGTAGCTGATGTGTACCTGGTCCGGCCCGGTCAGCACGCCCTTCGCGACCGCGTGGCTGCTCGAGATCACGAGGTCGTACTCGGACACGTCGAGCTGCTCGATCGCGAGCGGCATCAGCGGCAGGTAGCTACGGTACTTGGTGCGGGCGAACGGCAGCTTCTGGATGAAGGACGTCGTCACCGGCTTGCCGCGCACGAACGCGCGGTCGTCGAGAAAATCGACGAGGCTGAACAGGTCCGCGTCGGGAAAGCACGCGACGATCTGTTCGAGCACGCGCTCGGCGCCCGCATAGGTGACGAGCCAGTCGTGGACGATCGCCACGCGCAGCGCACGCGCCGGCTGCCGCGCGCCGGCGCGCTCGGCCGACACCGCGCGGTGCAGCGCGGCGGCGTCGCCCGGGTGGGCCACGGCAGCATCGGCCGTGGCGAGATTCAGGACGGCGTGTTCCGCCAGATCGCGATTCATATGGTTTTCCTCGCATTGAGACGGACAAACAGGTCGCGCACGAGCGCGCGCAACCCCGGCGTCATCGTGAGCGACCACGCGACGTTCAGCACCAGCACGACCACGCACATGCCGATCGACTCGCCGAGCCCCGGCCACGCCTGCGCCAGGAACAGGCTCGCCAGCAGGAACGCGAGATGCGCGAGCATGTCGAGCACGATCGCGCGCATCCGGATCGCCGACAGGTACAGCAGCACGCCGTAGTCGACGAGCGCGCGCGCCGCGACGACCACCGCCGCGCCGATCAGCCCGAAGTGGTGAATGCCGAACCACAGGCCGCCGACGAAGAACGGCATCTCGACGAGCCCGGCGAATGCCGCGCGGGCCGGGTTGACCTGCGACTGGATCAGGATGCGCGTGACGCTCGCCTGGCCGACGAGCCACACGCTGATCACCAGCACGCGGCCGACCGGCGCCGAATGCGCGGCGAGATCGGCGCCGACCCACAGCGTGAGGAACGGCGCGAGCGCGAAGATCGCGACGATGCCGACCGGCGTGAACACGCCGTTCAGGAACTCGAGCGACTGGCGCGCGAGCGTATCCGCATGATCGCGGCCGACCGCCGACAGCCGCGGGAACAGCGTGCGCACCAGCGCGTTCGGCAGCATGTTCAGGCGCGTGACGAGGTTCTGCGGCACCGTGTAGTAGGTGACGAATTTCGCGCCCATGCCGGCGCCGAGCATCACGCGGTCGAGCGTGTCGGCGATCATGCTGGTCGTGCTCGCGATCAGCATCCAGCCGCCGAAGTTGAACAGCCCTTTCGCGGTGCCCCACTGCGGCGGATCGATGCGGCGGATGCCGAGCACCTTGATGCTGGCCTGCCCGAGCATCACCGCCGCGATCAGCCGCGCGACGACGGCCGCGGCGAGCACCGTCTGCAGGTTCGGCGCGATCCACCACGCGGCGGCGAGCGGCAGCAGCTGGAACAGGAACGTGCCGATCGTCTGGTTCGTGTTGAACACGCCGAACCGTTCGGCGCCGTTGATCGCGCCGGCGAACACCCACGACACGTTCGCGAGCGGAATCGCGAGCGCGAGCCACGGCAGCGCGAGATACACCTCGTGCTGCATCGCGGCCGACACCTTCGTGAAATACGCGGTGTAGACGAACGCGCCGAAATAGATCAGCAGCCCGCCCGCGATGCCGGTGCCGAGGTTCAGCCAGAACGCGCTCCAGAACACGCGCGCGCTTTCGTCCGCGTCGCCGCTCGCGAGCGCCTTCGAGATGTGGTTCTGCGCGGCCATGCTCATCCCGAGATCGAGGATCCCGAAATAGCCGATCAGCGTCCATACGAGGCTGACGACGCCGTAGCGTTCGACGCCGAGCGCGTGGATGTACGCGGGCACCGTCACCAGCGACACGAAGGTCGGCAGGATCAGCCCGATGAAGTTGATCGAAACGTTCTTGAGTATGCCTTTGTCCATGCTTGAGCCTTGAGTGACGTCGACGACGGCGCGCCGCCCGTCACGGTTTCCAGCGATACATCAGCACCTTGCCGCGCGCGTCTTCCTCGACGAACACCAGGTACTCGCCGTTCTCGCGCCGGAACGCGCTGATGCCGAACGGCACGTCGACCCAGCCGGACGCCTTGCCGACCTCGGCGCCCGGGCTCATCACGCCGACTTCCTTGCCGGTTTCCTTGTCGTACACGTGGATCTTGCCGACCGGCTCCACCGTGAAAAGGTAGCGCCCCTCGACCGTGATCCCGATCAGGTCGAAGATCGGCTTCGCGTCGAGCTTCCACGGCAGCGCCACCTGGTAGCGCGCGACTGGCGAGCCCGTCGACCACTTGTCGAAGCGGATCAGCACGCGCCCGACTTCCTTGTTGATGCCCGGCTGCGGCGGCGCGTCGGCGGTGTAGCCGGTCACGTACAGCGTGTCGGTCTGTGGCTCGTAGATCGCGCGGCGCAGCTGCGTGAACGGCTGCGGCATCGGGTAGGTGGTCACCTTGTCGTACGAATAGATCGGGTTGCCGGCCTTGTCGACGCCGCCGTACTGGAAACGGTGGATGCCGCGCACGTCGCTCGTGCGCCAGATGTCGCCCTTCGTGTCGACCCACCAGCCCCAGCCGCCGGCCTTCGCCTTGCCCGTCGTGTTGAGCTCGGACTCGTCGGCATCGATCCGGCCGTTGCCGTTCGTGTCGCGCCACAGCCAGTCGCCGCCCGGCGGCTTGTTCGGCACCTTGTCGACCGGTCGCGCACGGCCCGCGATCAGGCCGGACGGAATCGCGACTTCGCCGTCGCGCTTCGCGTCGAAGCGGTAGATCTTCAGGTGATCCGCGTACATGTCGGTCAGGTACAGGAACGTGCGACCGTCCACGCGCCGCGCGATCGGCATGCCCGGATACTGGTCCGTGTGGAACACCGGGTCGTCCGGATACTTGAAGCGGTTCGACAGGAAGCCGACGTATTTCCAGTCCTGGCCCGGCGGCTTCGACAGGTCGAGCTCGAAACGCTTGTTGCCCGTGTACACGCTGTTCGGCCGTGCGGGATCGAGCCACGCGCCGTCGACGAACAGCAGCCCCTGCACCTGCCAGCGCAGCTTGCCGTCCGGCGTGTAGCTTTCCAGCACCGCGCCGAGCCCCGCGCCGATCGTGTCGTGGCGCGGCCCGATCCCGTTCATCGACACGTAGATGTTGCCGGCGCGGTCGACACCGACGCCCGTCAGCCCGTTGAAACGCTGCGGCCCCGGCCGACCCGGCACCGGGCCCGCGAAGATGCCGCCGCGTTCGCCGAGCGTGCCGGACGGCGCATAGCCGTTGCCGCCTTTCGAGAAGATCAGGATCTGCTGGCGCGGCCCGTTGTCCGCGATCAGCACGCGCCCTTTCGCGTCGACCGCCACGTCCACCGCGTCGGTGCCTTCCGGCAGCGCCGGCGCGTCGTCGAGCTTGCGGCCGTCGGCCCGCACGTGCACGAGATGCGCGGGCCCGCCCAGCGTATCGGTCAGCAGCCACAGCGTGCCGTCGCCCGCGAGCGCGATGCGGCCCGGCTCGTGCGCGCTCCACGTGCCCTTCTGCTGCATCGTCTCCGCGTCATAGACATCCACCACGTCGCGCGACGGATTGGTCGCGAACAGCGTCTTGTCGTCGGCCGCGAGGCCGCCCACTTCGGCCTTCGCCTCGCCGACTTCCGAGCGCGCGGGCGCCGGCACCTCGTTCATCATCATGAAGCTGGCGGCCATCCGTGCGCGGCCGGCGTCGGCGCGGCCGCCCGGCGCGACCTGCGGCGCCGCGCGAAACGGCGCGGGCTGCTTCATGTCGCCGATCGTGCGTCGCGAGATGCCGAACCATTGCTTGCCCTTGTCCGGCCAGATGCCGGGCGCCTGCAAGTGGCCGCGCTCGTTGCCGACGCCGATCGCGACATACGCGTACTTGCTGTTCACCGCAATCGCGTTGCCGCCGAGATTGCCCCAGCCGTGCGTGCCGCCGGCGAAGCCGAGCATCTTCCCGTCCTGGTAGACGCTCGCCTCGGCGCCACTCTCGTCCCACGGCGCATTCGTATACACCTTGCCCTCGGGCGTCACCGCGATCGCGCGGATGTCGATCTGCGTCCATGAGCCGTCGCCATAGCCGAACGTGTTGCCGATCCACGACGTCGTCGCGGGCAACACCGTTTCGGCCGGCACGGCGCTCGTCAGCAGCGCCGCGCATACCGTCATGCCAACCAGAATCAGACGTCGCAATGCGCTTCTCCAGACTTGATGCAACAGCGACCGGCGCCGCCACGGAGTGCCGCGGATGCGCGCTGTCGCTAAATGGGTTTCAAACGTCGCGATGCAGGTTACAAGCAAAAATAATCACAAGAAATTTGGAAATATTTGGGGATGTTTCCGCGTGAAATATCGAACCGGAACAGCGAGTAAATGGCGCGCGGAAACGGCAATAACGACCGCCTTTCCCGCGCCACCACGTAGAAAATTCCGCCCCGCACCGCCCATCGGGCCCGCCCGGGCGCCAACCTTTCATCTCGCGATCGCAATAATCGGCATTTGAATATTTGTCGCCAGATAAATGACGCGCGTTTTTTTACCGATTTCTTTTCCCTAGAATCGATTTCGATTCCATATTCCATTAAAAGGCATGCAATACGTACACGCATTGGATGCGGGTCGTGAAGGAGCCGCGCGATGACGGCCCTGGCACGCCCCGCCGACCTCGCCCCGCCGCAACACGGCCGCATCGTGCAGCTCGACGGGCTGCGCGCGATCGCGGTGGGCGCCGTGTTCCTGCAGCACGCGCTGAAGGCGCCGCTGTGGATGGGTGTCGATCTGTTCTTCGTGCTGAGCGGCCTGCTGATCACCGGCATCCTGCTCGATCGCAAGGCGCGCGGGCAGTCGTACTTCAGCCACTTCTATGCGCGCCGCGTGCGCCGCATCCTGCCGCCGTACGTGCTGCTGCTGGTGGTGTCGACGCTGCTGTTCGGCGCGAGCTGGCTGCCGCACTGGCCGTGGTTCGCGTTTTTCTCGACCAATATCGGGCTGTCGCTCGGCAGCATCGGCCATGACAGCCTGAACGTGTTGTGGTCGCTCGCGGTCGAGGAGCAGTTCTACATCTTCTGGCCGTTCGTCGTGCTGTGGTGCTCGGAGCGCGCGCTGCTGTGGGTCGCCGCCGCGCTGATCGTCGCGGCGCCGGTGCTGCGCGCGATCGCGACGCCGTGGTTCGATTCGTTCTGGCCGATCTACTACCTGACGCCGTTCCGGATGGACCTGCTCGCGGCCGGCGCCTTGCTCGCGATCGTGCTGCGCCGCGACCGGCGCGCGCTCGAGCCGTTCTACCCGCTCGCGATCGTCGGCGCGCTCGTGTCGCTCGCGATCCTCGGCTGGCTGCACCTGTCGTTCCCGCGCTTTCGCGCCGCGAACACGCCGATGTCGAATGCGGCGCTCTACAGCATCTCGCTGCTGCTGTGCACGTCGATCGTCGTGATCGCGCTGCGCGGCCGCGGCCTCGTGCAGCGTGTGCTGACGAACCCGATGCTCGTCTACGTCGGCACCGTCAGCTACACCGTCTACCTGATCCACCTGAGCGTGCTGTACGCGCTGTGGCCGCTGCATCTGAACCGCTTCGTCACGGCCGCGCTCGCGCTGGCGATCACGCTCGCGTACGCGACCCTGAGCTGGTACGGCTTCGAACGGCGCCTGACGCGCGGGCCCGCGCGCCGCGCGGTGCCGGCCGCCGCCGGCACGACCGCCTGAATTTCATCATCCATTGCTTCTACCAGGACAACGCCATGAGCCAAACTCGTAAAAAGGCCATCATCACCGGAATTTCGGGGCAAGACGGTGCGTACCTGACCAAACTGCTGCTCGACAAGGGCTACGAGGTCACCGGCACCTATCGCCGCACCAGCTCGGTGAACTTCTGGCGTATCGCCGAACTGGGCGTCGACACGCATCCGAACCTGACGCTCGTCGAGCACGACCTCACCGACGCAGGCTCGAGCCTGCGCCTGCTCGAACGCACGCAGCCGGACGAACTCTACAACCTGGCCGCGCAGAGCTTCGTCGGCGTGTCGTTCGACCAGCCGGCGACGACCGCCGAAGTGACCGGCATCGGCCCGCTGAACCTGCTCGAGGCGATTCGCGTCGTGAGCCCGAAGACGCGCTTCTACCAGGCGTCGACGTCCGAGATGTTCGGCAAGGTGCAGGCCATTCCGCAAACGGAAACCACCGCGTTCTACCCGCGCAGCCCGTACGGGGTCGCGAAGCTGTACGCGCACTGGATGACCGTGAACTACCGTGAATCGTATGGCCTGTTCGGCAGCAGCGGGATCCTGTTCAACCACGAATCGCCGCTGCGCGGCCGCGAATTCGTCACGCGCAAGATCACGGACACCGTTGCGAAGATCCGGCTCGGCAAGGCGACCAAGCTCGAGCTCGGCAATCTCGACGCGAAACGCGACTGGGGCTTCGCGCTCGAATACGTCGAAGGCATGTGGCGCATGCTGCAGGCCGACGAGCCCGACACCTACGTGCTCGCGACCAATCGCACCGAAACCGTGCGCGACTTCGTGCGGATGGCGTTCGCGGCGGCCGGCTACCAGATCGAATGGACCGGCAAGGGCGAGCAGGAGCGCGGCCTCGACGCATCGACCGGCAACGTGCTCGTCGAAGTGAACCCGAAGTTCTACCGCCCGGCCGAAGTCGACCTGCTGATCGGCTGCGCGGACAAGGCGAAAAGCAAACTGGGCTGGGCACCCAGGACGACGCTCGAACAACTTTGCCAGATGATGGTCGAAGCGGATTTGACGCGGAACCAACACCATGACACGTTCTGAAACCGGGCGTCCGTCGCGCCGTGCATTCGTCACGGGCCTGACGGGCTTCACCGGTCGCTACATGGCCGAACGCCTGCAGGCGGCCGGCTATGACGTCTGGGGCACGGTCGCGCCCGGCACGCCCCGCCCCGCCGATCCGGCGTTCGCGCAGTGCACGCTGCTGCCCGTCGACCTGCTCGACGCCGAGGCCATGCGCGCGGCTGCGGCCGATGCACGGCCCGACGCAGTCGTGCATCTCGCCGCGCGTGCGCATGTCGCACAGGACGAGCCGTCGCAGACCTACGCGGTCAACATCGTCGGCACGCGCAACCTGTTGGCTGCCCTCTCCGGCCTCGACCGCCGTCCGTCGGCCGTGCTGCTGGCCAGCAGCGCGAACATCTACGGCAACTCGACGGCCGGCGTGCTCGACGAAACCGTCGCGCCTGCGCCGGCGAACGACTACGCGGTCAGCAAACTCGCGATGGAATATGCGGCGAAGCTATGGGCCGACCGGCTGCCGATCGTGATCGCCCGGCCGTTCAACTACACGGGCGTCGGCCAGAGCGATGCCTATCTGCTGCCGAAGCTCGTCGCGCACTATGCGCGCAACGCACCGCGGATCTCGCTCGGCAATCTCGACGTGAGCCGCGATTTCTCCGACGTGCGCGACGTGACGGCCGCCTATCTGAAGCTCATCGAAGCCGCACCGGCAGGCGAGACGTTCAACGTCTGCTCGGAGCGCGCGTATTCACTGAAGGAAGTGCTGGCGATGCTGTCGCGCATCGCCGGTTACGTGATCGACGTGACGATCGACCCACGCTTCGTGCGACACAACGAAGTGAAAAGCCTGAGCGGGTCGCGCGACAAGCTGCGGCGCGCGGTCGGCGAATTGCCGGTCACGCCGCTCGACGAAACGCTGCGATGGATGGTGGACGCGATGCGTGCTGCACCGCCCGGCCACGCCGCTGGCTGAACGGGACGACACGCACGCAACGGCATGCGCCGAATCGGCATAGGGGACGGCCATGAGGCCGTACCCCTGCCACACCACCCGGCATGCGGGTCCGCACCGGGCGGTTCGGGAAGTTGAGGTTATGAGAGTCGGGGCACACCCAGCCGATCGAAGTACGCG